>VGZQ01000004.1 GCA_016872535.1 Rhodospirillales bacterium
ACCGCCGTCCCCGCGCCGGCGGCGGCACCCGCGCCGGCGCAAACCGCCGCCGCGCCGACCGGCGGCGCCGGGTCAGGCCCGGTCGATTGGGCCAAGGCGCCCGCTTTCGACGCGGTGCTGTTCTATCCCGGCCAGGCGTCGATCGAATGGCTGCTCAAGGGTACCGACCACGGCGGGGCGCGCAACATCCGGCGCAAGAACGAGCGCTGCTTCGAATGCCACGGCAAGGAAGCCGCCGAGATGGGCCAGAAGATCGTGACCGGGACCAAGGCCGAGACGACGCCGATACCCGGCAAGCGCGGGAGCATTCCCGTCAACATCCGCGCCGCCCACGACGGCAAGAACCTCTATCTTCGCTTCCAGTGGCCGGACGCGCCGCACGCGCCGGTTCCGTTCGCGCCGGGCGGCAAGATGGACCCCGACAATCAGGTCAAGCTCGCGATGATGGTCTCGGGCGAAGGCGTCGAGTTGGCCGCCATCGCCGGCTGCTGGGTGTCCTGCCACCACGATTCGCGCACCATGCCCGACGCGCCGAAGGACGACGCCCTCAAGGCGAGCCCGCTCAAGGACCGGTTCGACCTCGCGCACGGCGTCACCAAATACATCGGCGACACCCGTACCGAGCTTTCCGCCGACACGCCGCGCGGCGGCTGGGACAAGCTGAAACCCGCCGCCGAGATCGAGGCCTTGAAACAAAAAGGCGCGTTCATGGATATGGTGCGGTTCCGGAGCGGCGGCGCGCCGGAAAGCGGCCATGTTCTCGAACAGCGGGTCATGAGCGGCGGACAGCCGGTCAAATTCGAGGGCGGACTCGCGGGCGGTACCTGGACCGTGACGATGACGCGGCCGCTGAAGGCGGAGAAATCGGGCTATGCCTCGTTCGAGCCGGGCAAGCTTTATACCGTCACCTTCGCCATCCACGACGATCATACCGCCGCGCGGTTCCATCACGTCTCGCTCGATCTGCAGCTCGGAATCGACAACCCGCAGGCGCAAATCAACGCGGTCAAGCAGTAGGCGACGCGATGCGTCGGTGGAGCCTTGCCGTTTCGGTTGTTTTCCCGGTCGCTTTCGGCGTCGCGGCCCAGGTTCCGGTCGACAAGGACACCCAGGAAGTCTGCGCCGAGGCCGAACAGCGCTTCGCCGCGCAAGGGGGCAAGAAGGACCCCGGCGTGGTGATGGTGCTGATGTACAAGTACCGCTTCTGCCCGCCCAACCTGACGGTCAAGTCGGGCACGACCGTGCGCTGGATCAACGTCGACAAGCGCACCAGCCACAGCGTCTGGCTCAAGGAAGCGGGCCAGCCGGAATCCCCCCGGATGTTCAATTTCGAAACCTATGAGTTTCCGTTCACCATGCCGGGAAAATACCCCTATCTGTGCGGCCCCCACTGGGAGCAGGAAAAGATGGTCGGCCACGTCACGGTCACCCCGTGATCGGCCCGGCGATCCCGGGCCACGCGCGAACCGTCAATTGACCTCCGTCAAGGATTGCCCCTACCCGG
The DNA here is from genome assembly GCA_016872535.1 of Rhodospirillales bacterium. Classification (NCBI taxonomy): domain Bacteria; kingdom Pseudomonadati; phylum Pseudomonadota; class Alphaproteobacteria; order Rhodospirillales; species Rhodospirillales bacterium. The sequence continues at coordinate 1,505 of VGZQ01000004.1, forward strand.
TTTAGGTAAATTCACAAAAGTCGAAGGACGAGGGCCGGGTCCCGTGCGTCGCCCGGTTGGGGTTCGATCGGTGTCCCAAACATTTAGGAGCTGACCATGTGGAAAGGATTTCGTACCGCGTTGATGCTATCGGCGCTGCCGTTGGCGATCGGAACTGCGAACGCCCAGCAGGCCGCGCCCGCGCCGACACTCCCCAAGGAGGCCAAGGAAGCCAGCGCCAAGATTTACTTCGAGCGCTGCGCCGGCTGCCACGGCGTGCTGCGCAAGGGCGCGACCGGCAAGAGCCTTGAACCCGCGGAGTCCGAGAAGCTCGGCCAGCAGCGGCTCGAGAAAATCCTCTCCGACGGCACCGAAGGCGGCATGCCGAATTTCGACGACATCCTGACCAAGGACGAGATCAAGCATCTCGCCACCTATCTCCGCATGACCCCCGACGTTCCGCCGGAATGGGGCATGAAGGAAATGAAGGCGTCGTGGAAAGTCCTGGTCGCGCCCGACAAGCGGCCGACCAAGCAGATGAACAAGGTCAACCTCAAGAACGTCTTCTCGGTGACGCTCCGCGATGCGGGCGAGGTCGCCCTGATCGACGGCGACACCAAGAAGATCTGGGGTATCGTCAAGACCGGCTACGCGGTCCACATCTCGCGGCTCTCGTATTCCGGCCGTTACGTGTACGTGATCGGCCGCGACGGCCGTCTCGACATGATCGACATGTGGTTCGAGCAGCCGACCACGGTCGCGACCATCAAGATCGGCCTCGACGCCCGCTCGGTCGACACCTCCAAGTTCAAGGGCTACGAGGACAAGTACGCGGTCGTCGGTTCCTACTGGCCGCCGCAGTACGCGATCCTCGACGGCCAGACCCTGGAGCCCTTGAAGATCGTCTCGACCCGCAGCATCACCGTCGACGGCGAATACCACCCCGAGCCGCGCGTCGCCTCGATCGTGTCCTCGCAGATCAAGCCGGAATGGGTCATCAACATCAAGGAAACCGGCCTGATCAAGCTGGTGGATTATTCCGACATCAAGAACCTGAAGGAAACCACCATCGAATCCGCCAAGTTCCTGCATGACGGCGGGTGGGACGCGTCCAAGCGCTACTTCCTGGTCGCCGCCAACGCCTCCAACAAGATCGCGGTGGTGGACACCAAGGAAGGCAAGCTCGCCGCCCTGGTCGACACCAAGCCGATCCCGCATCCGGGCCGCGGCGCCAACTTCGTGCATCCCAAGTTCGGCCCGGTCTGGGCGACGTCGCACCTCAAGGCCGACGTCATCACCCTGATCGGCACCGATCCGGAAAAGAACAAGCAGCACGCCTGGAAAGTGGTCCAGGAACTGAAAATGCACGGGTCCGGTTCGCTGTTCGTCAAGACCCACCCCAAGTCCAACAACCTGTGGGCGGACGCGCCGCTGCACCCCGAACCCGAGGTCGTCGAATCGGTCACGGTCTACGACCTCAAGAACCTGGACAAGGGGCCGACCACCATCAACGTCGCCAAGATGGCCGGCCTGCCCAAGACCAAGGCGCTCCAGCGCGTCGTCCACCCCGAGTACAACGAGGCCGGCGACGAGGTCTGGTTCTCGGTCTGGGCCGGCAAGACCGACCCCTCCGCGATCGTGGTGATCGACGATAAGACCCTAAAGGTGAAGGCCGTGATCAAGGATCCGAAGATGATCACGCCGACCGGCAAGTTCAACGTCTACAACACGCAACACGACATTTACTAGCCGCGCGCGAGCGCGTATCGTCGGCCCCGGGGGTACTCCCTTCCCCCGGGGCTTTTTTTTATGATCTGAGTATTTAACCCCGGTCAATGTACGCCGGCGGCGCGCGGCTCATGGTTGCGCGACACTTGTTCAGATGGCGACCGAAGTCGATGCGCGCGTTTCTCCACGTATTCCTGTCCCACGGTTTCCGCCCGTTCTTCCTGTTTGCCGGCGCTTACGCGGTCATCGCCGCCGCGGCCTGGCTTGCGATCCTGCACCGGCTGTACACCGGCACGGCCGGTTCCTTTCCGCACGGCGCGATGCCGCCCCATTTCTGGCACGGCCACGAAATGCTGTTCGGCTACGTCGCTGCGGCCGTCGCCGGGTTCTTCCTGACTGCGGTTCCGAGCTGGACCGGCCGCGCCCCGGTGCGCGGCGGAACGCTCGGCGCGCTCGCGCTCGCCTGGATCGCCGGACGGATTGCGTTGTGGGGCGCGGCGGCGCTGCCGCCGCTGCTGGTCGCGATCCTCGATCTCGCCTTCGTGCCGTTTCTCGCAGCCCTGGTGATCCGGGCGCTGGCGGGCGGCTGGTCGAGGCGCAACGCGATCTTTCTTCCCGTGTTCGCGGCGCTGTTTGCCGCCAATCTTCTCTATCACCTGGATGCCGCCGGGATCGCTCCCGGTTATGCCGGGCGCGGCCTCAACCTCGCCCTCGACACCGTGCTGTTCCTGATCGCCGTGCTCGGCGGGCGGGTCGTTCCCGCCTTCACCACCAACGCGCTCCGGCGCGCGGGCGAGGAACGCCTGCCGGTCTCGCGCGCGCCGCTCGAAGCCGCCGCGCTGCTCGCCGTCGTCGCGCTCGCCGCGGTCGACTTTCTCGCGCCCGACGGACGCGCGGCCGGCGCCGTCGCCGCGATCGCCGCCGTCCTGCACGCGGCTCGATTCGCGGGTTGGCGCGGCCACCGCACGCTCGCCGAGCCGATCCTGTGGATCATCCATCTCGGCTATCTTTGGCTGATCGTCGGCTTCGCCCTCAAGGCGATGGCGCTGCTCGGCGGGTGGCTGCCGCCGACCGCGGCGAGCCACGCGCTCACCATCGGCGCGATCGGCTGCATGACGCTCGGCGTCATGTCGCGGGCGGCGCTCGGCCATACCGGACGCGAGCTGCGCGTGGCGCCGGCGATCGTCGCCGCCTATCTGTTGGTGACGGCGGCGGCGCTCGCGCGCGTCCTCGGGCCCGCGCTGCTGCCCGCGTACGCGCTCCAGGCGCTCGCCGTCACCGCGGTCCTGTGGATCGCCGGGTTCGGCCTGTTCACTTATATATATGTCCCGATCCTGCTTCGGCCGCGCGCGCGGGCCGAAGGATAGATCAGCGCGACGCGGCCATGTCGGTGCGATCGGCGCCGGCGCAGAACCGGGCCAGCCGGGCGACGTCGGCGACGATCACCCGGTGGTTTTCGGTCTTGACGCCGAGCTTGCGCAGCTTGGCCAGCACGCGCGACAGGCTTTCCGGCTTCATGGCGAGCCGCGCGGCGAGCAACGATTTGTCGTAGGGCAACGCGATCACCGCCGAACCTTCCCGCACCGGACAGCGCTTGAGGATGAATTCGGCGACTCGCTCGGTCGCGGAACGGGTCTGCAACTGCTCCGATTCGTTGATCAGGTGATGAAGACGGGCCGACAGCGACGCCAACATGCCGAGCGCGATCTCCGGTTCCGATTGGACCCATTGCCGGAACGGCTGATTGGAGATGCGAACCAGTCGGGCGTCTTCCGCGACCAGGGCGCTGGCGGGGTAGCGGCCGCCCAGGAACATGGCCGCCTCGGCGAAACACTCGCCACGGCTCAGGATGTGAATCACCGCTTCGTCGCCGTGGGGCGTCTGGCGAAAAAGTTTCACCCATCCCGACAGCACCACGAAGAAACCGTCGGCCGCGTCGCCTTGCTGGAACAGCAGATGCCCTTTCGGATAGGTGCGCGGGGCGGCGCCCTTCAGCAACGTCTCCAGCTTGTCGCCCGGAATCCTGTTGAAAATTGTCAGTTGGCGGACGATGTCGAGATCGTCATCCGTCATGCGCGGAAACCCCTCTTTTTTTTCCGCCATCCAGAATAGCGGCTTTGGGATGAAAATCCAGCCGAACCGACGGGGGGGCTACACGCCGAGGACGCGGTGGAGCCTCGCGTCCTGCTCGCGGAAGTGGTCGACGAACCAAGCCTTGAGGCGGCCGCCGAACTCGGCGCGGAACGTCTCGTCGTCCTCGCTGCCCTCGTAGCTGTCCATCAGGTCGCGGATTTCGTCGAGCAGACGCTCGTGATCGAACTTGTGCGCCGCGTAGCCGTCGTAGCGGCGCTCGCGCATGACCGATTCCTCCAGCGCGAAGTGGGCCGAGATGCGCGCGTACACCTCGCCGAGGAAGGCGACGATGTTTTCGCGCGAACCGTCCCCGGCCAAATCGGCATACAGGCTGTTGAGCAGATTGATCATTTCCTGGTGCTCGTGATCGAGCGCCGGAATGCCGGTCTTGAAGTCGTCTCGCCATTCGATCAGGGTCATGATTCCGTTTCCTCATCCTCAACGGAACACGAAGCCGCCGGTCGCGGCACGGAAGTCGACCGCCAGGCTCTGGCGGGGCGCCAGCGTCGCCTCGGTCGCGCCATGATAATCGAATCCCTCGCCGCGCGGAGAATCCCTGAGCCGCGCCTCTATGCGGTGCGTGCCCGGCGCGACGACGAACCGGCGATGAACGTTGGATGGAAAATCCTTGGCGAAGCCCTTGGGCGGAAGCGATTCGCGGAACAGGATCTTGCCGTCCACCTCAAGCTCGACCAGCAGCGCGACGCGCTCGCGCGGACACACCAGCTTGCGGCGCATGTTGGGGGCGAGCTTGGCCAGTTCGTCGGCCGCGCGCTCGCGGCATTCGCCCGCGGGCTTGCCGCCGTGGGTGAACGACAGCACGATCTGAGCTTGATCCGGCGGCGCGGGCGCGTAGGCCGGGCCGTTGGCAAACACGCCAAGTATCGCGGCGAAGATAGCGTAGGTGACGCCTTGTCCGACGAGCGCGAGGGGACGGATCATGCGCGCTCTCCCGCGGCTTCGGCGACGCGGCGTTTATCGGCGGGCGGAAACGACGGCGCCGGCTTGAGCGCCGCGAGCTGCGCTGCGAACGCCGACAGCTCGGCGGCGATCGCGCCCTTGTCCGATGTCCAGATCCTCACCAGACGATCGCGGGGGACGCGCGCGCGCAAGGCCGGATCGCGCGCGCCCTCGATCCGCTCCTCGGTCCAGCGCACGCCGAGGCGGGCGCGGCAATGGGCGTTGCGGCAGCCGGTCAGCACCACGCCGTCCGCCAGATCGCGACTCAGGATATAGTCCACGAACGGCGGCGGCAGCATGCCGGTGCACGGCAGACTGACGGCGGCGATGCCGGGGGCCGCGAAATTGGCGACCTTCGCGCCGTGGTCGCAACCGAAGACGAGGATGCGCGGGCGGGCGCGCAAGCCCCGGCTCGCGGCCTCGACCTTGTCACGCAGCGCGGCGGTGGTCAGATCCGGGATTTCGATCCCGGCCACCAATTCGCCCATGCGCCGGAACGGCATCGCCGTCGGGCACGCCCCGGCGCAGATGCCGCAGCCGACGCACAATCCGGGATCGACCACGGGTTCCTCGGGGAACGGCCGGTCATCGGTTCGGCGCCCCATGCGGATGGCGGCGAATGGGCAGTCGGTGGCGCACCGCCGGCAGCCGTTGCAGCTTTCGAGGTTGACGACGGCCGCGGCGACCTTCTTTTCGGGCGGCACCCACGGCAACGCCATCAGCGCGAAACTGCCGCCAACCAGGACGGCCCATGTGAACAGCGGCGACGTCGCCTCGATCAGCGGGTAGACCCACAGGTAATACCAGTCGAGCTTGACCGGCGTCGGCACCTGGGCGAGGTCCGCTGGCCCCTGGCTCATCGCCGGCACGACCAGCGAAAGAACCAGCAGCATCGCCGCCGTCCCGATCGCGAGCCCGCGCGCCGGGTTCACCTTGGCGTAGTTCACCCGCTGCAGGTGGAACCACATGATGAACAGCAGCACCAGCGGCACGGCGACGTGCATGAAGATCATCAGGGTGAAGAACCGGTCGCTGAGCTGGGCCGGCGAGGCGAAATTGCGCGCGATCTGCTCGCCGAACAGCGGCAGCGCGTCCAACCATTCGCTGGTGGCGATCGCGATGTATTGGGCGAGCCGGTCCCACACCATCCAATAGCCGGTGATCCCGGCGGCGAACAGGAACCAAAGGGTCGGAATGCCGGTCAGCCACGAATACCAGCGCGCGCCGCGATAGCGGTCAAAGGCGAATTCGCGCAGCATGTGCACGACCACCATCACGACCATCGCGTCGGAAGCGTAGCGGTGCAGGCTGCGCATCACGCCGGCGAGATACCACTGTTCGTGGGTCATGTACTCGACCGAGCGGTAGGCTTCGTGGACGCCGGTGTCGAAGAAGATGAAGAGATAGAGTCCGGTCCCGCACACGATCCAGAAATAGTACCAACCGAGCGCGCCCAGGCACGAAAACGGATTCCAGCGCGGCCCGAAAATCCGATCGAAGAGATTTTCGGCGTGTTCGAACAGGAAACGGAGCGGGGCGCGGACGGCGTTCACGCGGGAAACCGACGCCCGCCGGCTCGGCCCCCGCCGGGCGGCCGGAAATGCCTCAACCACGCGCGTGCCACCACGAAGCCGATAGCGAACAACGTCAACGCGCCGACGCCGACGATGATCGGTACCCGGTAATCGAACCGGTAGCGGCCGATCGACGGATCGTAGATGGTGCAGTAGAGCTTGACTCGTCCCACGATCCCTTCCCAACTCGCGAGCGACGAGAAGCGACCGAACACCAGATCCTTGAGCGGCTCGACCAGTTGCTGCGGCTCGAAATCGGCGCCGTAGACCTGGCGGTAGACCTTGCCCTCGGCGTCGAGCAGCGTCACCTGGGCGAGATGGTCGAACCCCTTGGCCGAGGCGAAGAAGATGAACCCGGTTTCCTCGGCGAGGCGGTCGACGGTCGCGGCGTCGGCGCTGAGAAAATCCCAGTTCGGCAGCCGGATGCCCTGGGCGCGGGCGAACGCCTTCATGCGTTCGGGCGTGTCGGCGCGGGCGTCGAATCCGATGGTTATCACCCGGAACGTGTCCCGGCCGATGGACTCCTGTGCCAGTTCGACGCCGTTGATCAAACTGTGGGTGATCAGCGGGCAGACGTCGGCGCAACTGGTGTAAATCAGGTTCATGACCACCGGCTTGCCGCGCAGGTCGGCCAGCGCCACGGGCTTGCCGGAACGGTCGCGGAATTCGTGCGCGCCGACGGTGCGGCCGATCGCCGCTTGGCTGAATTTGAATGCGGCCATGTCGTCGAAGGGCGCGCCGGCGGCCCGCGCGTCCGCGGAAGCGAACAGGACGGCCGACAGAGCCGCCCCCGCGACGATCCCCCACCCGCTCACGGATCGAAACCGATACGCCACCGACTTACCCCTCTCTCGTCCCGCCGGCCCGCCGCATCGCGGCGGGCCGGCCGAACGCTCGTCGAACGGCCGCGTCAGCGGAGCGGCCAAACCTCCGACAGGTACTTCCAGTTGATGAAATAGTAGAGCACGAAGGAGACGAAGAACACCGTTACCAGGATCGCCGTTCCCGGCAGCTTGAGCGTCGCCTCGCTGCCGTAGCTCGCGACCGCCGCGCCGCCGCCGGGATTGACGACCGGATTGCGCTTGATCGCGGCCTCGTCGCGGGGCCTGCCGAAGAACACCGAACCGACCACGACGACGACGAAGATGATTCCGCCCACGGTCGCCAACACCGCCGACAGGCCGTTCAGCCCCATCATCAGAAACGCGGCCGGCGGATGCTCGAACTTGAGCGCCGCGTCGGCGAAGGTCATGTCCCAGTGCCGGCGCGAAACCCCGAGCGTACCCGCCCCCATCATGAAGAAGCTGATGCCCATGACGCCGAGCCCGAACAGGTAAGGCTGCCATTTGGCGAGCGTCGGGAACATGATCTCCTTGCGGAAGATCAGCGGCACCACCAGGTACGTGACCGCCATGAACGCGAGCGTCGTGCCCGCGACCACGGTGGCGTGGAAGTGCCCGGGCACGTAGAGGGTATTGTGCATGATCAGGTTGAGCTGCTCGGAGCCCAGCACCACGCCGGAAATGCCGCCCAGGAACCCGAACATCACCACCGACATGGCCATGCCCGAGAACGCCGGGTTGCCCCAGGGTGCGCGGCGCAGCCAGTCGAACGCCCCTTGGGTGAAGCCGCGTCGGCGTTGCGCCGCCTCGACCGCGCCGGGAACGCTCATGCCGTGGATCATGGAGCCGAGCACCGCGAGATAGATGGCGTAGCTGGTGTTGAACACCTTCCAACTCGAACTGATGCCCGGATCGACCAGCAGGTGGTGCGCGGACGCAAGCTGGAGGAAGGCGATGTAGAGCAGGAACGCGCCCCGGCTCACCTTCTCCGACAGCGGCTTCGCGCCCAGCACCATCGCCGCGATCGTGTACCACACCGCGACGTGCGCGGAGACGTTGATCTGCTGGGACGAATGGCCCATCCCCCACCAAATCACCTTGTACATGAGCGAATCGAGGTGCGGGATGATGCCGATCGACCACAGGAACGTCGGCACCAGAATGATCGCGCCCGAGGCGATGGTGTAGACCGCGATCACCGCCGCCGTCACCGCGCCGAAGGTCACCAACGGGATCGAGCCTTCGTAAGTGCGCTCCTGCTTGGCGATCACCAGCGTGCCGAAGAAGACGAAGCAGGCGATCAGCGCCCCGACCGCGAACACGACCAGGCCGAGATAGAAGTGCGGCGCCGCCTTCATCGGCACGTAGGAGGTGAACATGACGCTCGATTCGCCCTGCAGGACGGCGACGTTGGCCATCAACGCGCCGACCAGCATCAGGACGAAGGCGAACCACGCCCATTTCGGCGCGGCGAGCCGCGAATTGAGCAGGATGGCCGACGCGAAATAGAGGATCGCGATCTCGAAGAAGATGATCCAGAACAGCAGCACGTCGGCACCATGCGCGGTCAGCGCGAGGTAGAACAAGTCGGCGGGCAGGATGTGCACCGCCGGCCAGCGCGTCAGCGCGACCAGCAGGCCGAACAGGCCGCCGATCGCCAGAAACACCACCGCGACCACGGCGTTGATCTTGATCAACGCTTCGGCGTGGCGGCAGACCTTAAGGCCGGTTTCGGGACAAACCCGATGCATGAAATTTGCCATGTTCGCCCCCTATTTCCGTTCAACCACGTGGATGCGGCCGAGCATGTTGTGATGGCCGATCCCGCAGAATTCGTTGCAGATGATGGCGAACTCGCCCGCCTGGGTCGGCGTCACGGTCAGCACCATCTCGTAATCGGGGTGGACCTGGATGTTGATGTTGGTCGGCTGCAGCGAGAACCCGTGCAGCCAGTCCATCGAGGACATGTGCAGCCGGTAGCTTTGGCCCTTCTCAAGCTCGAGGATCGGCCACCATTCCCACAGGCGCGCGATCAGGTAGGCGTCGCCGCCCGCGGGCGGCTTCACAACCGGGATCTTGGTATCGCCTTCCTCGCGCACTTTGTATTTCGCCACGAAGGCCTCGGCCTTGGCCGCGAACGCCTCGGGTTTGATCTTGTAGGCCTCGTTCGACAGATTCTGTTGCCCGGCGATGTGCCAATAGACCATCGTCAGAAACATGATGATGCCCCACAGGAAGGCGATCGTGATCCACACGATCTCCATCTTGTGCAGGGGCTCGTTCCACCACAGTTTGTTTTCCGGAGGTGTGAGTGCCATGATTCGCCCCCTGTCACTGCGCGATCGGGATCTGGGCGATCTCCATGATCCCCCAGATCGTGTAGAGGACCGCCGGCAGCGCGACCCCGATGAACAGAAGCGCGAACGGATTGTCGAGCAGAAGCTGCATCGGCGGCACTCGCTCGTCTTGCGGCGCGCCGGCGGCGCTTCCGGAACGGGTATCGGCCATCTTCGGTCTCCCCATGCGTTGCGAAGAACGCCCGAACGTCGCATGGGGAAGCGGACCGGTGCCTTGACTCACGTCAAATCGGTTAACTGCCTGAATAAATTCGATTTTTCATCATTGGCCGGTCAGGCGACCCAGCCCCCAGAAGCTCGCCAGGGCCAAGGCCAGAAGAATCCCGAAAAAGATCAGCGAACGGTGCTCGAAGCGGGCGCCGCGCCGCTCCTCGATGCGGAGCAGGATTTGATCCGAGACCCAGTACAGCGCGACGGCAACGACGAGGAAGGCGACGGTTTCGATCATGATTCTTCCATCCATCGAAATTGCGGTCGGCTTGCCCGGCCGGAAACGGACGCGTACATTCTAACCATATCCAAGCTCGGAAGCGACGGATGCGCGTCGGAATCCCCAAGGAAATCAAGACGGACGAGAACCGGGTCGGCCTCGTGCCGGGCAGCGTGCGCGAACTGGTCCACCACGGTCATGCCGTACTGGTCGAAACTGGCGCCGGAACCGGCATCGGTTTCGCCGACGACGATTACGTCCAGGCGGGCGCGCGTATCGCGGCCAACGCCGACGAGGTGTTCGGCCAATCTGACCTGATCGTCAAGGTCAAGGAGCCGCAGGCGGTCGAGATCGGGCGGCTGACGGCCAAACACATCCTGTTCACCTACCTCCACCTCGCCCCCGATCCGGCGCAGGCGAAGGGCCTGATCGCGTCGGGCTGCACGGCGATCGCGTATGAAACCGTCACCGACGAGCGCGGCGGCCTGCCGCTGCTCGCGCCGATGAGCGAGGTCGCCGGCCGCATGTCGATCCAGGTCGCCGCGCACTGCCTGGAAAAGCGCCAGGGCGGGCTCGGCGTGCTGCTTGGCGGCGTGCCCGGCGTGCCGCCGGCCAAGGTCGTCATCCTGGGCGGCGGCATTTCCGGCACCAACGCCGCCCGCATGGCCATGGGCCTCGGCGCCCAGGTCGTGGTCGTCGACAAGTCGCTCCGGCGCCTTTACGAGCTCGATCTCCAATTCGGCTCCAAGCTGGCGACCGCGTTCGCGACCCGCGACGCCATCGAGCGCCATGTGCTCGACGCCGACGTGGTGATCGGCGCGGTCCTGATCCCCGGCGCCGCCGCGCCGCGCCTGGTCACGGCCGCGATGGTCAAGCGCATGCGCAAGGGCGCGGTGCTGGTCGACATCTCCATCGACCAAGGGGGATGTTTCGAGACAAGTCGCGCCACCACCCACGAGAATCCGACCTACGTGGTCGACGGCGTCGTCCACTACGCGGTCGCCAACATGCCGGGCGCGGTGCCGCGCACGTCGGCCTTCGCCCTCAACAACGCGACGCTGCCGTTCGTGCTGGCGCTGGCCGACAAGGGCCTCGGCGCGCTCGCCGAGAACCGCCATCTGCTCGCCGGCCTCAACGTCCATCGCGGCCGCGTTACTCATCCCGCGGTCGCCGAGGCCCTCAAGCTCGAATACCACGAGGCCGCGCGCGTCCTCGCGTCCTGAAAGCGTCCATGACCCGCATCGTATTCCTCAACGGCGAATTCGTCCCCTACGAGCAGGCCAAAATCCCGATCATGGATCGCGGCTTTTTGTTCGGCGACGGCATCTACGAGGTCACCGCCGTGCTCGGCGGCCGGTTGCTCGACAACATCCCGCACCTCGCGCGGCTCGAACGTTCGTTGAAGGAAATCGCCATCGCCAACCCCTACAGCGACGCGGAATGGACCCGGCTGCAGACCGAACTGGTCCGGCGGAATGCGCTCGCCGACGGCCTGGTCTACATCGAGGTCACGCGCGGCGTGTTCGAGCGCGATTTCGTCTGCCCCGACGACCTGACCCCGACCGTGGTCATGTTCACCCAACCCAAGGAACTGCGCGATCCGCCGGCCGCGCGTACCGGCGTCGCCGTGATCACGGTGCCGGAGCTGCGCTGGAAGCGGCGCGACATCAAATCGGTCTCGCTGCTCGCCCAGGTGCTGGCCAAGATGGCCGCGCGCCACGCCGGAGTGGCCGAAGCGTGGATGATCGAGGACGATCACGTGACCGAGGGCGCGTCCTCGACCTCCTTCATCGTCACCAAGGACCGCCGGATCGTGACCCGGCCGCTGTCGACCGCGGTGCTGCCGGGAATCACCCGCGCGGCGGTGCTGAAGCTGGTCGAGCGGCACGCGCTCCGCCTCGACGAGCGCCCGTTCACCGTGCCCGAGGCCCTTCGGGCGGCCGAGGCGTTCCTGACCAGCGCGTCGTCGCTGGTGACGCCGGTGGTCAAGATCGACGGCGAGCCGGTCGGCGACGGCACGCCCGGCCCGCTGACCAGGGAACTGCGCCAGCTCTATCTCAAGATGGCCGAGGCGGGGTGAGCGGCGAAGGCCGGCGCGGGCGGGAGCACGCTGGCATCGACCTTGCGCGGGGTTGGCGCAAGGTAAAACGAGGCAAAACGGGCCTAAGGCCTTGATATTGCTCAAAACAGCCTTTTTTCTGTAGGCATCTGTAGGCATTTTCGACACCGGCCGAGGGCGAACGGGGGCATTTGGCCGCCAGCCATCGGCCGTTTTCAGCGGCGCGCCGAATGCTTCGGTCTTATTCACTTGTCCAAGAACGCGGGATCACTTTGTTGGAAACTATACCCTGAAATAGGAATATTGTCAACGAGCGGTCGACAGGTCGAGCACGGCGAAAACCCCGCCGCGCCAAGCGCAGAAAACCGACCCGCTAAAACCGTCCCTATTTCACCGAACGCCAATCCAGCGCTCAGGCCTTGGCCCTTTCGCCGGGCAATTCGTGGCCCGCCCGCGCTCGGTCCCCCGCATGTCGCACCCGTTATCCGGCTGGCGTGGGCAAAGCACCTACTGGCAATCTTTGCCAACTACGCTATGCTGGCCGGATCGAAGGGAGATTTCCCATGCCCACCAGAAACGTCAATCTGACCGACGACCAGGATGCTTTCGTCGAGAAGATGGTCAAGGCCGGCAAATACCAGAACGCCAGCGAAGCCGTGCGCGATGCCGTGCGCGGATTGCAGCAGCGCTGGAAAGAGGACGAACTGAAACTCGCGGCGCTGCGCAAACGGATCAAGGCGGGCGCCGAGGCCCTGGATCGCGGCGACTTCACCGAAGTGGACGACGCCGATCTCGACGCGGCCCTCGACAAGCTGGCCTCCAATTGAGCGCGGCCATCGATGGCGCGCTATCGGCTTTCCGGTCCGGCGAAGGCGGATATCTCCTCCATCCTGCGCGTGAGCGAGACGCGGCACGGCGGAGATGCACGCACCCGCTATCGCGGCTTGCTGGCGGCGGCGATGCGCCGGATCGCGGCCGATCCGCAAGGGAGATCGACATCGGACCGAAGCGAACTCCTCGCCGGACTGCGCAGTCTGCATATCCGCCATAGCCGCAACGAGAGCCGCGAAGCCCCGGTCGGCGAGCCGGCACACGTGATCTTCTACCGCGTAGCCGGACCCGGTGTTGTCGAGATTGTGCGCATCCTGCACGACCGGATGGAGCCGGGCTTGCATATCGGCTCGTAAGCCGCACCCCAAACCACCCGAGCGCGCCGGCTTGGAAAACGAAACGTTTCGACGTATGCCGACGCCCTTCCGCCGGGCGGCTTGTGGCCCGCCCGCGCTCGGTCCCCGCGCCCGCGCTCCGGCCCGCCTTGACGCGCCGTCCCGGTCCCGGCTTAATAACAATTATTAACTGTTAGGAGACCGGCCATGCCCACCAGCGTCGCCCTCAGCCGCCATTTCGAAAACTTCATCCAGGAACAGGTGAAATCGGGGCGCTACAACAACGCCAGCGAGGTGGTGCGCGCCGGGCTGCGCCTGCTCGAGGATCAGCACGCCCTCGCCAAGATGCGGCACGAGGAAATGCGCGCGGCGATCGCGGCCGGCCTAGCGAGCGGCCCGGGGCGGCCGGCCGAAGCCGTGTTCGACCGATTGGAAACGAAGTATCGCAAGCTCGCCGGCAAACGCGCCGCATAATGCGCGTTACGCTGTCCCCGCTCGCCGAGCGAGACTTGGAAGCGATCGGCGACTATATCGCCAAGGATAACCCGTCCCGGGCGCTGAGCTTCATCGCCGAACTTCGCGCCCGGTGCGCGACGATCGCCAAGGCGCCCAGGGCCTATCGCGCCCGCCGGGAACTGGGCGAGGGTCTGCGCTCGTGCGCCCACGGCGACTACGTGATTTTCTTCGCCGCCGCGAAAGGCCGGCTTACCATCGTCCGCGTGCTGCACGGCGCGATGGATGTGGCGGCGCGCTTTCCCGGAACGCCGGACGAATAATCGCGTGAGCGAAGCCGAGGCCCGCGCCGGGCACATCGACCCCGCCCTGATTCGGGCGGCATGTCCGGCGCGGCGGTTCGAGGATTTGAACGGAGACGTTCTACTTCACCGAATCCTAGAGCGTATCCCGATTAATTGAAACACCCCCTTCCCCTACCCCCTCCCGCGAGGGGAGGGGGCTCTACAAAAACCTCCCCCCCCTTGCGGGGGAGTGACCTTCTCCTAAATAGGCCCACTCAGAGGGTGCGCGTCTTGTGTCGGTCGTGACCTGCGGAGGACGCCGCCTTTGTCGCGTTGAGACGGCTGTCGACCAACCCGATGAAGGTTGCCCCCCCAGGCGACGGCGGCGATGATCATGAACGCGAACGACAGCGGCATTAAGAATGGAGCGTCGAGAACCTTCGCCAAGTGGTAGGTGCACACCGAGAACATGCCGAGCGGGAAGACTCCTCCCCAATACAGCGGGTCATAGGCGAACGGGACGCCGCGAATGAGGTAGCGCCACACATCCAAGACGAACAGCATGGGAATCCACCAGATCCCAATGGCCCAGAAGAACAGGGTCAATCCCTTGATGAAGGGCGCCAAGCCGCCGACGATCGAAGACAAGGCCTCGTGCTCGAGCAAGGTGGCACCGGCAAGCGTCGAGATGGCCACGGCGCCCATATTGATCCAGTAGGGCGGCGTGAGGTCCTCCGGCAACATCCGCAGGAACGTGTAGCGGAGGAAGATCAGAGTCATCAGCCACAAATAGAGCGCGCCCCCACCGAGCCAGAGGGCCAGCGCGACGAACATCAGAAGTTGCCGAAATTCGCCGAAATTCCCCGAGGACAGCACCAGGACGGTCAGCGCGGATACCGATTGGGTGGCGACGACGCTGACAAGCCAAGCCCCGTTCAAACCGTCCTCCAGACTGGGCTTGTCGACCTTCACGATCAGGATCGCGAGCAACATGTACATGACCAGCAACCAAAGCGCGCCGGCGATGATCCAGAAGACGGTGGCCAGACCGCCGGCGTCCATTTGCAATACGAGTTGGCTACCGAACACGCCGGACGCCGCCACCGCCGTGAAGAATCCGACGCCGCGGCTGTGGCTGCGGATATCGGCCATGAATGCCCTTGGGTAGCGGATGATGCGCAGGCAGGTCGCCGCCGCCAGAAGGATGAAAAATAAAGCGTTGAGCCAAAACAAGATCGCGGGCACCACCGGCACGCCGTGCAAGTCCACGGCAATGGAAACGATGCCGGTGGCCATGACCAGCGCGAAATATCCCGGATGCAGGGTTTCCAGGTCGTCGGGGCGGCCTCGTTGGAAACGGAATCTCATGACGGGACATCCCCTACGTTAGGCACGGCGGAAGGCACCTCCCTTGCTTCGCGGCGCGGGCGCACCGCGACGGAACGCGCCCTTTCGGCCGCCGGGTCGATCGTGAGCCTCTCGTCCAACTCTCCTGATCGATTTTATACCGGGTCGATTGTTAGTCTACCGCATGATTTGGTGTCGATCGGGTGGCGTCGGGATCGGGCCATGGGCCACCGGCGCCGGTGGTCTATAGCCGAGGTGATCCCAACGGGGCGTTGGATACTTTCCGTCTAGGCCATCGCATATTGCATGGCCTGACTATCATGGGCCCGCGTTTTAATTAATATAGAGCGTGGACGGCAAGGTTCACATCACCTCGTCCTCCACGGCGTCCGTCATGGACGAAACCGTCGAGAAATACCGGACGACCCTGAAGCGTCTTGCCGGGCGGTAAGCGGCACTATCGCATCACTCTCGCCGACGCGCTCAGCGCCCACGACCGCGCCCTGAAATTCGGTTTCGGGGATCTGGTCCGATGGTTCGAGGCCCGAATCCGCCGGATGAACTGATCCGCCTCATTCGAGCGAAGACTTTCTACTTCACCGAACGCTAATCCAACGCCTGGGTCCTGCCCTTCCGCCGCGCAACTTGTGACCCACCCGTGCGAATCGATAGTATGCAAAACGCGGGGGGCGACGCGTTGCAATCCGGGAGGACGGCGCATGACCAAATGGGTGCGATTCGCGCATAACGGCGAGATCGGATTCGGCGCCATCGACGGCGACGTCATCGCCGTGCACGCGGGCGACATGTTCGCCGGCGCGACGCCGACCGGCGCCAAGCTTCCGCGCGCGGCGGTCAGGCTGCTCACGCCCTGCGTGCCGGGCAAGATGGTCGCGCTCTGGAACAATTTCCACGCGCTGGCCGAAAAGCTGAAGGCGGCGAAACCCGACGAGCCGCTCTATTTCATCAAGGCGCCCAACAGCTATCTCGCCGCCGGCGAGCCGATCCGGCGGCCCAAGGGCTATGCCGGCAAGATCGTCTACGAAGGCGAACTCGGCATCGTCATCGGCAAGCGGTGCGCGGGCGCCGACGAGGCCGAGGCGGCCAAGGCCATCTTCGGCTACACCTGCGTCAACGACGTGACCGCCGCCGACATCCTCAACAAGAACCCGGCGTTCGCCCAATGGACGCGGGCGAAAAGTTTCGACACCTTCGGCGTGTTCGGCCCAGCGATCGCGACCGGGCTCGATCCCTTGAAGCTCTCGGTGCGCACCGTGCTCAACGGCCGCGAAGTGCAGAATTATCCGGTCGCCGACATGATTCTGCCGCCGGCCAAGCTGGTCAGCCTGCTCTCGCGCGACATGACCCTGCTGCCGGGCGACGTGATCGCTTGCGGCACCTCGGTCGGCGTCGGCGCGATGAAGGAAGCCCGCAACGTGGTCGATGTCTCCATCGACGGCATCGGCACGCTCTCCAACCCGTTCGACCAGGAAGTGCCGAGCGCGTTCCTGGCCGGCGGCCCGCCCGCACCGATGCGCATCTGCGTCGTCGGCGCGGGCGCGATCGGCGGCCTGATGGCGGCCAAGCTCGCGCTCGCCGGCAATCCGGTGACGGTGGTCGACATGGGCCGCCACCTCGCCGCCATCCGCGACAAGGGCCTCAAGCTGGTCTGGGAAAACGGCAAGGAATTCGTCGCCAGGGTGCGCGCGGTCGAATCGCTCGCCGAGGCCGGGCCGCAGGATCTCGTCATCCTCGCGGTCAAGGCGCATTTCCTCGAACAGGCCGCGCGCGACATCGAATCCGTGCTCGGGCCGGAGACGATGGTGATGACCATCCAGAACGGGCTGCCGTGGTGGTACTTCCAGCGCCTGGGCGGCCCGCACGACGGCCACAAGCTCGAATCCCTCGATCCCACCGGCGTGCTCGGGCGCAAGATCGATCCGAAGCGCCTCGTCGGCTGCGTCGTCTATCCCGCCGCCGCCGTGGTCGAGCCCGGTGTGATCCACCACGTCGAGGGCGATCGCTTCCCGATCGGCGAGCTCGACGGCCAGGAAACCGGGCGGGCCAAGCGCCTGCACGACGTCCTGGTCGCGGCCGGACTCAAATCGCGCGTGCTGACCGACATCCGCTCCGAAATCTGGCTCAAGGCGTGGGGCAACCTGTCCTTCAACCCAATCAGCGCGCTGTCGCACGCGACGCTGGCCGACATCTGCCGCTTTCCCGAAACCCGCGCCCTCGCGGCCGACATGATGCGCGAAGCGCAGGCCGTCGCCGAGAAACTCGGCGTCACCTTCCGCCATACGATCGAAAAGCGGATCGAGGGCGCGGAAGCCGTCGGCGCGCACAAGACCTCGATGCTCCAGGACGTGGAGGCGGGCCGCTCGCTGGAGACCGAGGCGCTGATCGGCTCGATCCTCGAAATGGCGAAAATCACCGGCACGCCCGCGCCCGCGATCCAGGCGGTCTACGCGCTGGTCAAGCTGCTCAACCGCACCATGCTGATGGAAAACGCCGCGGTGCGGATGGAAAAGGTGGCGTAACGCCTTAGCGGCGCGGTCTTTTGCGGCGGTTCCGATACTGCGCGAGCAGTTCGTCGCGGCGGCGGATCATCTCCTCGACTGAGGCGAGTTGCGCGGCGGCCTCGCATTCGGCGCGAAAGCGCGAGGATTCCTCGAAGCGCGCGCCCGCCTTGGCGCATTCGCGCTGCACGTGCCGCAATCCTTCGACGGCGTTTCGCAGATGCTCCGCCGCCCGGCTGCCCGCGGCGGCGATGCGGATAAGTCCTTCGACCGCCGTCTTGCGGTTTTGGCGCGCGCGCGCGAGCAGCAACCGTTCGTAACTCACCAAGTTGTCCTTGTCGCGGGTCATGAACGTTCATCCTCGGGACGGCGGCCGCGGTTGCCCGCCGCCGATGGTAACAGTTTCGACGATCGATTGCAGCCCGCCGGCCGTATTCCAACCGCGCGCGCGCATCGTTGCGCTCATGTGATCGGGCGGCGGAGCCACGACGACGATCGGCTCGCGATTCGCATAGAGCGGCACCGCCACCGCGCGCGCGTGCAAATGCAGGGGCGGAACGATCCCCGTTTCGCGCCCGTAGAGCGCATCGCCGAGCACCGGGCAGCCGAGCGCCGCGCAGTGGACGCGGACCTGATGGGTGCGTCCGGTGCGCGGACGAAGCTCGAGCCAGGCGAGGCCGTCGGCCTCGGCGCGCACGCGCCAATCGGTGACGGCGGCGGCTCCGCCCGGATCGATTTCCATCCGCCAGCCCTTTCCGCGTTCGGTCCGCTTGCGTAACGGCGCCTCGATTCGGCCCTCGTCGCGCGCGGGACGGCCGCGGGTCACGGCCCAATAGACTTTTTCGATCCTTCCGCTCGCGAACAGACGCCCGAGTTTGCGCAGCGCCTTGCGATGCCGCCCGAGCACCAGGCAGCCCGAGGTGTCGCGGTCGAGCCGATGCGCGAGCGCGGGATCGCGCGCCTGGCCGAAGCGGAGCGCCCCGAACTCGTCCTCCAGGCTCGGCGCGCCGCCGGGCCCGGCGTGCACCGGAATCCCGGCCGGTTTGTCGAGCACCAGCATCAGCGGGTCCCGGTAGAGCACGCGGCTGCGAATATCCATGAAATCGACTTCCGGCGCGAGGCGGGGATGGGCGAATCTTAGCCGACGTTATATACAGTATGCCGCGCCCCGTCAGGAGATCGCGCCGCATGTCCGTCATCTACGTCGCCCGCAGCAAGGGACTTTGCGAATGGGCCGGGGACGTGGGCCTGACCAAGCACGTGTTCAAGGTCGGCGTCACCGAAAACGCCAAGGCCGCGATCAAGGCGCTCAACGATTCGCGCGCCGCCGGCCAGGACGACTGGACGCTGGTGCGCGACGCGGACGCGGGCGGTGTGACCGAGACCGAAGCGCTCGCCCGCCTGGCCGCCAAGGAAAAGGCGGTCGATCCGGTTCTCTATCCCCGCCTCAAGGGCGAGGGCGGCGTGTTCAAGGTCAAGCCCGCCAACGTCGAGAACCACGTCCTCGTCAAGCGCGCGCTCGCCAACGAGGAAAATCTCGCGGTCAAGATCGGCAATGCCGAGATCGCCGCCTACCTGATCGAAAACGCGCGGCGCTAGGTCTACCCGTTCAGGCCCTCCCATGAAAGCACGCGACGACAAGCACCGGCGGTTCGGGCCCAAGCGATCGAATACCGGGCGGCCCGACTTCAAAAAACCGGGTATCGACCGATCGGGTTTCAAACGCTCGGGCTTCAAGCGATCCGATGCGCGGCGCGCGCCCGATAGGGACGACTTCGCCCATCGGCGCGATCTCGCGCGTGTCGCCGGCATGAACGCGGTCAGGGCGCTGTTTGCGCACGCGCCCGAGCGCGTCGAGCGGCTGTTCTTCGCGCGCGGGGCGAAGGAGTCCGCGACCGGCTACTGCCGCGTGCTGGCCAAGGCGCGCAAGATTTTCCGCGAGGTGCCGGACGAAGACTTGGCCCGCATCGCCGGCACGCCGATGCACGGCGGCATCGTCGCCGTCGCCCGGCCGAAGCCGATTCCTCCGTTCGACCCGGAGGAAGCCGCGCGGCGCGCGGACGCGGTGCCGCTGCTGCCGATCCTGCACGGGATCGGCAACCCGCACAATCTCGGCGCCATCGCGCGCACGGCGGCGTTCTTCGGCCTTCCGCGTCTGGTGTTGACCGACCATCCGGCGCAAGCCGGGCTCTCGGACGCCGCGCTTCGGGTCGCCGAGGGCGGGTTCGAGGCGCTCGACGTTTTCCGCGCGACCGATCTCGCCGCCGCGCTTGCGCGCCTCAAGGCCGGCTACCGGGTACTCGGCGCCGCCCCCGGGCGCGCGGGCGAATCCCCGCGCGCGCCAAATATTGCGCCCCTACCGGGGCGCGGAGTGTCGCCGGAGCGGATTGCCCGCGACCGGCCGATCGCGCTTCTCCTCGGCAACGAGGAAACCGGGCTCGACGCCGCGACGCTGGCGCTGTGCGACGAGGCGGTGACGATCCCGGGCGTGAATTCGATTGAAGGCAGGGGCGGCGTGCAATCCCTCAACGTTTCGGTCGCGGCCGGCATTCTCCTGTTCGCCTTCACCCCAACGGCAAAGTCACGCTGACGCGCAAGCCCCCCTCGGGCCGGTTGGCGAGCGCGATCGCGCCACCGTGGGCGAGAATCGCCGAGCGCGCGGTCGCGAGCCCGAGGCCGACCCCGCCGGTTTCGCGCGAGCGCGAGCCTTCGAGGCGATAGAACGGCCGGAACACGTTGTCCTGCTCCGCTTCGGGAATGCCGGGACCGTCGTCGTCGACGACAACCTCGGCCGCGCCCGAGCCCGCCCGGAGCGCAACCCGCGCCGCGCCGCCGTAGCGCCAGGCGTTTTCGAGCAGATTGGCGAACGCGCGCTTCAAGGCAAGCTCGTCGCCGGTCACGGTCAGCGAGGAAGGACCCGCATAGGCCGACTCTAAGCCGCCCGCATCGCCATCGGCCACCAGCCCGCGGAGCAAGCCCGCGAGATCGACCGGCGCCCGCATTTTCGTTTGCGCGTCGTCGCGCGCGAACGCCAGCGTCGCCGACACCATCCGCTCCATCTCGTCCAGGTCGGCGAGCATCTTGGTCCGCGCCGGCCCTTCCTCCATCAGTTCGGCGCGCAAGCGCAGCCGCGTGATCGGCGTGCGCAAATCGTGGCTGATGGCGGCGACCATGCGCGTGCGGTCCTCGACGAAGCGGCGGATGCGCTCGCGCATGCCGTTGAAGGCGCGCGCCGCGTCGCGCACCTCGCTCGGGCCGCTTTCGGGCAGCGGCGGCGCGCTCGCGTCCGCGCCTAAGTCGCGCGCGGCCGCGGCGAACGTCTTGAGCGGCCCGGTCGCGCGCCGAACCGCCCACACCGACAGCAGAAGCGCGAGCGCCGCCAGCACCAGGAACGAGAATCCGAAGCGCGGCGCCCAGAGCGATTCGCCCGCCTCCAACGGTACCGTCAGGTTGAGCCAGCGCCCATCCGGAAACCTGGCGTCGGAAAAACCGACCGACGCCCATACGGCGACTCGGTCGGGCGCGCCGTGCATCGCCTCGTGCATGCGAAAGCCGAACCAGCCGCCGCCGCGCGGAGCGCCCATGCGGCCCGGCCCAAAACCCTCGCCCGGCGCGAAATCGGGCGCGACCGCGCCCGGTCGTTGATCCGGACGGCCCGGGCCGCCGGGCGCGAACGGTCGTTCCGTACCCGCGCCGCCGGTGACGGCGACGCGCACGGTCGCTTCCGGCCCGAGCGCGCGCGCGAGCCGCTCGCGCACGATGCGGGCGAGCCGCGTGTCGCTTTCGACCGCGACCAGGGGTCTCGCCGACCACGCCAGGCGCAGCTCGGGCCCGCCCAGCAGACGGGCGGCGCGCAGCTCGTCGCGGCTGGTCGCGATGCGCGCGGCTTCCGCCACCGCCGCCAAGCGATCGGCGGTGGCGCTTCCGCCGAGCGCGAGCAGCGTCTCCAGCCGATTGCCGCTGTAGAGCGAGAGCGCGACCGCGTGCGACAAGGTGAGCCCGACCACCAGGGCCAGCACGGTGCGCCCCACGATGCTGCCGGGAAGAAAGCGGGCGAAAAAGTTTCTCATATTGTCTTCTCCAGGCCTCCGCGCGGCCGCGCGTTTCGCTCGCAATCCCGCCTACCGCTCGACCGTTGCGGCGAACACGTAGCCGCCGCCGCGCACCGTCTTGATCAGGGCGGGCTCATCCGGGTTCCGCTCGATCTTGTGGCGCAGCCGGCTGATCTGGATGTCGACGCCGCGATCGAACGGCCCGGCCGCGCGGCCGCGGGTGAGATCGAGAATCTGGTCGCGGCTGAGCACACGCCCGGCGCGCTCGACCAACGCCAGCAGCAGGTCGTATTCGCCCGCGGTCAGGGTTATCTCGTTGCCGTCCGCGCCGACCAAGCGACGAGCGGCCGGATCGAGCGCGAACCCGGCGAACCGGTAGGCGGGTCCCTTGGCGTTGGGCGCGGGCCCTTCGCCCGCCCGGCGCAGAATGGCGCGCACGCGCGCGAGCAATTCGCGCGGGTTGAAAGGCTTGGGCAAATAGTCGTCGGCGCCGACCTCGAGGCCGACGATGCGGTCGACCTCTTCGCCCTTGGCGGTCAGCATCAGCACCGGCACCTCGGAATCGGCGCGCAGCTTGCGGCAGAGCGTCAGCCCGTCGTCGCCAGGCAGCATGAGGTCGAGAATAATCAGGTCGATCCGCCATTGGGCCAGCGCGGCGAACATTTCGACGCCGTCGCGCGCGCCGGTGACGCGAAAGCCGTTCTTGGCGAGAAAGCGCGCGAGCAGATCGCGGATTTCCCGGTCGTCGTCCACCACGAGCAGGTGAGGCGTTGCGTTCGGCGGCGAAACGGTTTCCATGGCCGAAAGTCTAGCCCCGGCGGAAACCGCCCGCCAGCCGCGCACGACGGCCACTGCAACGAAGCGCAACGAAGGCCGGCCTCGTTACGTTTCGTTACGCCCGGCCTTCCGGCCGACATCGGCCCGTTACACCGACCGGTTCTAATACCGCCATCGGGACCGGGAATGTTCCCGGGCCCACCGGAATAGGAGGACACCATGACACGCTTCACCAAAATCGCCACACTGGCGCTTGTCGCCACCGCGCTTGCCACCGGCATCGCCGCCGCGCAGCCTTATGGCGGCGGACGGGGCCCTGGAATGGGCATGGGCGGCCCCGGCATGGGCATGGGGATGGGTCCCCGCGCCGATTGCCCGTTCGCCGGCGAACAGGCGGCGGTCGATCGCGCGCTGACCGTCGAGAAGGTCAAGTCGATCCTCGAAGGCCGGCTCGCCTGGCACAGCAATGATCGGCTGAAAGTCGGCAAGGTGGCCGATAAGGACGACAAGACCATCACCGCCGAGATCGTGACCGTCGACGGCTCGCTGGTTCAGACCCTCACGATCGACAAGGCCACCGGCCAAGGCTTGCACGGCCGGGGCGGCTTCGGACCGGGTCGGGGCGCCGGCCTCGGCTATCGCTGGCAAACCCCGCAGGCGCCGCAGCCGAAGGTCCAGTAAGCGGATCCTCGCGATCGGAGGGAAGACGGGGCGTCCGGAAAAAGGGCGCCCCTTTTCCGTTCAGCCGCCGTCGAACGCGTGGGCGGGTTCCCAGAAATAGTCCCGCCACGAGGAAGCCCGGGTTTTGATCGCGCCGAGGCGTTCGAGAAAGGCCGCGATCGGCAGCGTGTTGCGCGGCACGGGGCCAAACATCGACTCGCCCATGGCGGCGAACATGGCCTCGATTTCCGAAATGTCACGTTTCGATTTCGTCTGCTCGCGGAAGAATCGCGCGGCGCGCGGGGAGTCACCTTCGATCCACCCTTGCGCTTCGATCATCGCGTCCGCGACCGCGCGGAAAAGTTTCGGGTTGCGCTCCTTCCACGCGCGCGCCGCCATCAGAACGGCGCTCGTGTGCGGCCCGCCGACGATGTCCGGGGAACGGACGACGACGCGGCCGGGTCCGGCGGAAACTTCCCAAAACGAATGAGGCAGAGAGGCGACGTGGGTGCGGATCTGGCGGCCGCCGGCCGCGATCGCCGCTTCCGCCCCGGCCGGCGTCAACGCCGTCAGCAATGGATCGAGCCGACGCGCCCCGCCGGGGCCGAACGTCCGCTCCGCTCCCATCCGCACCAGCACGGCCGGAAGGGAGACGAGCACATCCGGCACCGCGATGCGGTGGTCGGCGAGGCCGTCGTAATCCTTGAACCCGCCGACGCGGGGATCGACGGTCACGAACGCGAGCGGCACGGCGGCGAGCGCGAGCATGGCGCGCGCCTCGAACGGCGTTCCCCGGGTGCGGTCCCAGAGCGCCAGCATGGCGACCAAGTCGGCGCCGCCGACGTCGGCGTGCCCGGAGAAGATCGCCTGGTTGACGGCGATGCCCGAGTCGAAGCGGCGGACGACGACCTTGACGTCGCCGAGACCCGCGTTCTTGGCGTGTCGTTCGATCATCCGGCCGACCACGGCGGCCCGGATTGGCAGGAAGTCGAAGCCGGCGGGCTCGGCGATGCGGACGGACGCGGCCTCGGCCATTGCCGGCCGAGGGGCGATGGCGAGTACCGTAAGCGCGGCGGCGAGCGCGACGCGGGGCCAAGCGGCGATCAGCGACATGGACGTTTCGGAAAAGGCATTTCGGGCCGGCAGGCCGCGTACCTTAATGGCCGCGCGCGTCCCTCGCAACCTGAGCCCCACAACCCGGGCCGCGCACCCCGGTCCGCCTCGACAAACGGGTCGAAATTAACCCCGCGTTCGTCTTATATTAAGACCCGCCGGCTATCGTGACGGTTTGGCCGACGCTTAGGAGATCATCGCATGCGCGTACCTGGGAAATCCCGCAACGCCGCCGCCCTCTGCCTCGGTGCCGCCTTGGCCGCCGCTCTGCCGTTTGCCCTCCAGGCCGCCGACAAGGGCGCCTATGTCGGCATCGGCGTCGGCCCCAACTGGACCCGGGATTCCGACATCACCGGCAACGCCATCAACAACACCGCCGACTTCGACACCGGCATTGCCGCCGCGTTGAGCGCGGGCTGGGCCTACGGCAACGGCGTGCGTTCGGAAATCGAAATCGGCCATCGCCGCAACGACGTCGATTCCATTACCGGCGTGACCAACGGTACCGGCCACGCAAGAGCCTGGAGCGGCATGCTCAACGTCCTCTACGACTTCAACACCAATTCGCCGTTCACGCCCTACATCGGCGGTGGCATCGGCATGGCACGGGTCGACGGCAAAGGCAGCGCAGTCGGCACCACCAGCGTCAACGATTCCGAAAACGCTTTTGCCTACCAAGGCATCGTCGGCGTCGGCTACCGCCTCAACGAAAACGCGACTCTCTTCACCGACTACCGCTATTTCGCGACGAGGGATCTGGACTACATCACCGCCGACGGCAGGTCGGTGGACGCCGATTACGGCAACCACACGGTGCTGATCGGGCTCCGCTACAATTTTGCCCCGCCGAAGCCTGCGCCCAAGGAAGAGCCAAAACCGGCCGCCGCCCCGGTCGCGCCGCCGCCGCCGGCGCCGGCACCCGCGCCCGCCGCGCGGGTGACTCCACGCAACTATCTGGTGTTTTTCGATTGGGACAAGGCCGACCTGACGGCCGAGGCGAAGCAGACCATCGCCCAGGCCGCGGCCGACGCCAAGAAGGGCAACGTCGCGCGCATCCGCGCCACCGGCCACGCCGACCGCTCGGGTCCCGACGCCTACAACATGCGGCTTTCCATGCGCCGCGCGGTCGCGGTCAAGGCGGAACTGGTCCGGCTCGGCGTCGCCGACAAGGACATCGCGCTCGTTGCCAAGGGCGAGACCGAACCGCTGGTGCCGACGCCCGACGGCGTGCGCGAGCCGCAGAACCGGCGCGTCGAGATCGTCTTCCAGTAAGTCGAACAGAGAAAGTCGGGAGAGGAACGAGCGCGAAATCAGCGTTCGGCCGAATCGCGTGCGCCGCATTCGGCGAATTCATGCCGGCCGGCGAATTCGGGTCCGGCGACGAACGCCAGGAATTCGGACCCGCTCATGATCAGCACCCGGTCGAGCACGCGGGCGGTCCCGACGCAAAAATCCGTCTTTTCCACCGCGCTGCGCGTCGCCGCTTCATTGGCGAGCGCGGTGACAAACTGGCCGAGCCGAGTATCGCCGGCGGTGCCGTAGGCCTGGCGGAAGATTCGTTTGAGGACGACGCCATTGGCCGCGATTTCGGCCTGGAAGCGACGAACCCAGGTGTTGTAGCGGGCGGCTTCCTCGCAGGCCAGCGCCGATACCATCAACTCGCTCTGCAACGCCTTGGAATTGAGTGCGGCTTCGTCGCCGGGCCGGAGGCAGACGGACGCCTGCGCGCCGGCGCTCGCGGTCAACGCAAACAACAACGCCATTATGGTTAACCGGACCGTTGTCCGAAGTCGTCCGCGCGACGCCACCGCTGCCCGCCCCCGAAATTATTTCTTATGACGAATCAAGACTATGCCGGAACGCGGATTCCCCGCAACCGAAAAACGCCGAGAGGAGGCATGGTTAACCGCCCTTTTGCCGCCCGGCCGCTTGGGGTAGGGTAGCGCCCGTCGTCAACCTGCCGCGCCGGCGCGGTATTGAAAATCATGTCCAAGTTCAGGACGCGGGCTGTCGTTGCGGTCATCGCCCTCGTCGCGATCACCGGCGGACTCTATTACATCTCGCGCGCCGAAAGCGCCCCCAAGAACGCGTCCAAGGGCCCGCCGCCGGCGCCGGTCCTGGTCGCCAAGGCCGAGACGGCCGACGTGCCGGTGGTCCTTACCGCCATCGGCACCGTCCAGGCGCGCGCCTCGGTCGCGGTCAAGTCGCGGGTCGACGGCCACATCCTGGAAACCCACTTCCGCGAAGGCCAAACAGTCGCCAAGGGCGATCTGCTGATCCGCATCGACCCGCGCCCGTTCGCCGCGCAACTCAAGCAGGCCGAGGCCAACGTCGCGCGTGACCGCGCCCAACTCGCCAAGGTGCGCGCCGATCTCACCCGCTACGGCCAGCTTTCCGAGCGCGGCGTCGCCTCGGTCCAAAGGCACGAGGAAGCCCAGGCGGCGGCCAACTCGCTCGAAGCCACCATCCGCGCCGGCGAGGCAGCGATCGAACTTGCACGCCTCCAGCTCGAATACAGCGCGATCCGGTCGCCGATCGACGGCCGCGCCGGCAGCCTTCTGGTGTCGGTCGGCAACCTGGTGCGCGGCACCGACGCCGCGCCCTTAGTGGTGATCAACGAAACCCGCCCGGTCTACGTCTCGTTCACGTTGCCCGAACAGCATCTGGCCGAAATCCGTAGGCGCACCAGCCAGGGTGGCATGACCATCGAGGCGCGCCCGTCCGAGGACCCCGGCCCGCCCGCGACCGGCAACGTCGATTTCGTCAACAACGCGGTCGACCCCGCAACCGGCTCGATCGGGTTGCGCGCCACCGTCGCCAACGAGGACGAACGCCTGTTGCCCGGCCAGTTCGCCCACGTGCGCGTGACCATGGATACCCTTAAGAGCGCGACCGTCGTTCCCGCCCAGGCGATCCAGAACAGCCAGAAGGGTCAGTTCGTGTTCGTCCTCAAGGCGGGCACCATCAAGGACAACCAGGGCGAGGTCGAGCAACGCTACGTCAAGACCGGCGTCACGCACCAGGACATCATCGTCGTGCGCGAGGGCCTGGCCGCGGGCGAGACGGTCGTCACCGAAGGCCAGCTCCGCCTGCAGCCGGGCAGCCGGGTGGTGATGCGTCCGCCGACGACGTCCTGAGATCGGGATCGGGCGAGCCATGAACCTTCCCGAAATGTGCATCCGCCGACCGGTGATGACGACGCTGATGATGGCGTCGTTCGTCGCCTTCGGCCTGCTCGCCTACCGCCTGCTGCCGGTGAGCGAGTTGCCCAACGTCGATTTCCCGACCGTCGAGGTTTCGGCGCGGCTGCCCGGCGCCAATCCGGAATCAATGGCGTCCTCGGTGGCGACGCCGCTGGAAAGCCAGTTTTCGCGCATCGCCGGGGTCGAATCGATGACCTCGGTGAGTACCCACGGCATTAGCCGGATCACCATCCAGTTCGCGCTCGACCGCGACATCGACGCCGCCTCGCTCGACGTGCAATCGGCGATCTCGACTGCGCTCCGCAGCTTGCCGCCCGAAATGCCGGCGCCACCCTCGTTCCGCAAGCTCAATCCGTCCGATTTCGCCATCATCTTCATCGGCCTCTCATCCGATATCTTGCCGCTGTCGGCGATCAACGAATACGCCGATCCCGTGCTGGCGCAGCGGATTTCGACCATCGACGGCGTCGCCCAAGTCAGCGTCTTCGGCGCCCAGAAATACGCGGTCCGGGTCCAGGTCAATCCCGACGCGCTGGCCGCGCGCGGGCTCGGCATCGAAGACATCGCCCGCACCATCCGCGCCGGCAACACCAACCAGCCGACCGGAACGTTGAGCGGGTCGCACCGCGTTTTCACCATCGAAACCACCGGCAAATTGTCCCAGGCGGCGGGCTATGCCGAGGAAATCGTCGCTTGGCGCGGCGGTGCGCCGATCCGGCTCAAGGAAGTCGCCACCGTTATCGATTCGGTCGAGAACAACCGAATCGCGACCTCGGTCGGCGACAAGCGCGCGGTGGTGCTGGCGGTCTACCGCCAGCCCGGCAGCAATACGGTGAAGATCGCCGACGCGGTCAGGGAAACCCTGCCCGCGTTCCGCCAGATGCTGCCGCCGTCGGTCAACCTGACCGTGATGTACGACCGTTCGGTCCTGATCCGCGAATCGATCAACGACGTGCAGTTCACGCTGGTGCTGGCGGCGTCGCTGGTGGTGATGGTGATCTTCCTGTTCCTGCGCAACCTGTCCGCGACCTTGATCGCCAGCCTTGCGCTCCCGATTTCGGTGATCGGCACATTCGCGCTGATATATCCGTTCGGGTTCAGCCTCAACAACCTGTCGCTGATGGCGCTGACGCTGGCGGTCGGGTTCGTGGTCGACGACGCCATTGTCATGCTCGAAAACATCGTCCGCCACATGGAGCGGGGCGAAAAACCGATGGAAGCGGCGCTCAAGGGCTCGCGCGAGATCGGCTTCACGATTCTCTCCATGACCGTCTCGCTGGTCGCCGTATTCATCCCAATCGCGTTCATGGGCGGCATCGTCGGGCGCCTGCTGCACGAATTCGCCGTCACCATCAGCGCGGCGATCCTGGTGTCGGGCTTCGTCTCGCTGACGCTGACGCCGATGATGTGCGCGCGCTTCCTGAAGCCCGAATCCGAGGTCAAGCACGGCCGGCTATACACCGTCACCGAGCGGGCTTTCGAGCGCCTGCTCGCGCTCTACCGCGTGACCCTCGACTGGTCGCTCAAGCACCACCGCGTCACCTTCGCCACCTTCCTCGCCACCATCGCCGGCACCGGGCTGCTCTACGTCGTGGTCGCCAAGGATTTCCTGCCGAGCGAGGATTCGGGGCGCCTGTTCGCCTTCACCGAGGGCGCCCAGGACACCTCGTTCGACTCCATGTTCCGGCTGCAATCCCAGGTCGCGGCGATCGTCGCCGCCGATCCGGCGGTCCGGACCCTGATGTCCTCGGTCGGTGCCAGCGGCAACCGCGTCACCACCAACACCGGGCTGATCTTCATCGCCCTCAAGCCGCGCAAGGAGCGCAAGGATTCCGCCGACGAAGTGATGAAGCGCCTGCGCCCCAAGCTGAACCAGATTCCCGGCATCCGCGTGTTCGTGCAAAACCCGCCGGTGATCCGGGTCGGCGGGCGCCTCAGCAAGGCGCAGTACGAGTACACCCTGCAGAGCCTCGACCTCGACGAACTCTACAAGTGGGCCGGCATCCTGGAGGAGCGTTTCCGCAGCCTTCCCGCCCTGGTCGACGTCAACAGCGACCTCGCCGTCACCAGCCCGACGGCGGTGGTCAACATCAACCGCGCCAAGGCGGCGACGCTCGGGATTTCCGCCGAACAGGTGGAAACCGCGCTCGCCAGCGCCTTCGGCACCCGCCAGGTGTCGACCATTTACACCGCGGCCAACCAGTATCCGGTCATCATCGAGGTCGATCCCAGGCATCAACTCGATCCCTCGGCGCTGTCGCGCCTGTACCTCCGCTCCTCGACCGGACAGTTGGTGGCGCTGGACGCGATCGCGTCGATCACCCAAAACGTCGGGCCCCTGACCATCAACCATCAGGCCCAGTTGCCGTCGGTGACGATCGCGTTCAATCTGGCGCCGGGCATCGCGCTCGGCACCGCGTCCGACCAGATCCGCGCGCTCGAGCGCGAACTGCGCATGCCGCCGACCGTCGCCGGCGCCTTCGCCGGCTCGGCGGACGCGTTCCAGAAGTCGCTCCAGGGCATGGGCTGGCTGCTGGCGCTCGCCATCTTCGTCGTCTACGTCGCCCTCGGTATCCTTTACGAAAGCTTCATTCACCCGCTGACAATCCTGTCGGGCCTGCCGAGCGCCGGCGTCGGCGCGCTTTTGGTGCTGATCCTGTTCGGCACGCCGCTCAGCCTTTATTCCTTCATCGGCATCATCATGCTGGTCGGCATCGTCAAGAAGAACGCGATCATGATGATCGATTTCGCGATCGAGGCGCAGCGCCGCGAGGGCAAGGCGCCGGCCGAGGCCATCCGCCAAGCCTGCCTGATCCGGTTCCGCCCGATCATGATGACGACCATGGCGGCGTTCATGGGCTCGTTGCCGCTGGCCGTCGGCATCGGCGCCGGCAGCGACGCGCGCCAGCCGTTGGGACTGGCCGTCGTCGGCGGGCTTCTGGTGTCCCAAATCCTGACCCTCTACATCACGCCGGTACTCTATCTCTATCTCGAGCGCGCACAGGAACGGCTGAGCGCCCGCCCGGTGCCCGAGATCGACGGCGCGATCGACGGCACGCAAAAACCCGCCGAATAGCATTCGATTACCCTATCTGGTTGTGGATTTCTGATCGGGGCACACATGTTGGGTTGGAGCCTGTAGCGAATCGGGCTAGGATTTCGCCGCCGTTCCGCGCGGGGATCGTTTCGCGCGGGTGGCTTGCGAAAGGACTGCAGGAATGCCGCAAGGTACGGTCAAGTGGTTCAATCCGACCAAGCGCTTTGGGTTCATCGAACCCGAGGGCGGCGCGAAGGACGTCTTCGTGCACATGTCGGCGGTGGAAAAAGCCGGGCTCAAGACCCTGTCCGAAGGACAAAAGGTCAAGTTCGAGCTGGCGACCGACGACAAGGGCAAAGTGTCGGCCGTGAACCTGTCGCTCGCCTAAGGCCCAATCCGCATCGACGGAATCGGCCCCCCCGAATCCCGGTCCCGCCGGCCGGGGCGGCTTTGCGTGTGTCCTCGGCACGGCGTGCGTCCATGAAAGTCTCCGATTTCGATTTCGATCTGCCGGCCCGCCTGATCGCGCAAGCGCCGATAGCGCCGCGCGACGCCTCGCGGATGCTGGTGATCGAGGACACGTCGATCGAGGACGCCTGGGTTCGCGACCTGCCGGGGCGGCTCGACCCCGGTGACCTGCTCGTCGTCAACGACACCCGCGTCATTCCCGCCCGGCTTGCGGGCCGGATCGACAAGGCCGTGGCCGAGGCGACCCTGATCAGGCGCGAGGGTCCGGCACGCTGGCGCGCGCTCGCCAAGCCGGGACGCAAGTTCAAGCCGGGCGCGCGGGTCGAATTCGCGCCCGATCTCTCGGCCGAAGTCGTCGGCCGGGGCGACGGCGGCGACGTGACGCTCGCGTTCGACCGCAGCGGCGCCGCGCTCGACGCCGCGCTCGCGCGCCACGGAATCATGCCGCTGCCCCCCTACATCAAGCGGCCCAAGACCGGCGATCCCGCCGACCGGCGCGATTACCAGACCCTGTTCGCCGCCCGCGACGGCGCGGTCGCGGCGCCGACCGCCGGGCTTCATTTCACGCCCGCGCTGGTCGATGCGCTGCAAGCGCGCGGGGTCGCCATCGCCGTCGTGACCTTGCACGTGGGAGCGGGTACGTTCCTGCCGGTGAAAACCGAAACGGTGGAAGAGCACCGCATGCACGCCGAATGGGGCGAGGTGAGCGCAGCGACCGCGCACGCCGTCAACGCCGCGCGCGCGGCGGGCCGCCGGGTGGTCGCCGTCGGCTCGACCTCGCTCCGGCTGCTCGAATCGGCCGCCGCCGCGGACGGGGCCGTCGCCCCCTTCGCCGGCGAAACCGACATCTTCATCGTGCCCGGCTACCGCTTCAGGGTCGCCGACCGGATGCTGACCAATTTCCACCTGCCGCGCTCGACGTTGTTCATGCTGGTCTGCGCCTTCGCCGGAACCGAGATTATGAAACGCGCCTACGCCCACGCGATCGAACGCGGCTACCGGTTCTACTCCTACGGCGATTGCTGCCTTCTGGGGCGGAACCCGGCGTGAGCCTCGATTTCGCATTGCTCGCCCGTGACGGCCGCGCGCGACTTGGCCGGATCGAGACCGCGCACGGCCCGGTCGCCACGCCCGCCTTCATGCCGGTCGGCACCGCGGCAACGGTCAAGGCGATGACGGCGGATGCGGTGCGCGCCACGGGCGCCGAGATGGTGCTCGCCAACACCTACCACCTGATGCTGCGCCCGGGGGCCGAACGGATCGAGCGGCTCGGCGGCCTGCACCGGTTCATGGATTGGCCCGGGCCGATCCTGACCGATTCCGGCGGCTTCCAGGTGATGTCGCTCGCCAAGCTCCGCACGATCACCGAGGCGGGCGTCACCTTCCAATCCCACGTCGACGGCAGCACTCACGAGCTTTCGCCCGAACGCGCGATGGATATTCAGCGCCAGCTCGGCGCCGACGTGACCATGGTGCTCGACGAATGCACGCCCTTTCCCGCCGACGAGGCGACGGCGGCGGATTCCATGCGCCGGTCCATGCGCTGGGCGGCGCGGTCGAAGGATGCATTTGTCCGCAGGTCCGGCTACGGCCTGTTCGGGATCAATCAGGGCGGGGTTTACGAAAATTTGCGCCGGGAATCGGCCGAGGCGCTCAAGGCCATTGGTTTCGATGGCTACGCCGTCGGCGGGCTCGCGGTCGGCGAGGGCCAGGAAACGACTTTCCGGGTGCTCGATTTCACCCTGCCGCTGCTGCCCGAGGACCGGCCGCGCTATCTGATGGGCGTCGGCAAGCCCGCCGACCTGGTGGGGGCGGTCGCGCGCGGCATCGACCTGTTCGACTGCGTGCTGCCGACCCGCTCGGGGCGGACCGAGCAGGCGTTCACCCGTTTCGGCCCGGTCACCCTTTCGAATGCCCGCCACCGGGACGACCCCCGGCCGTTGGACGACCGGTGCGCCTGCCCCGCCTGCCGCAAGCATTCGCGCGCCTATCTCCACCACCTCATCAACGCCAAGGAGATACTCGGCGCCATGCTGTTGACCTGGCACAACCTACACTATTATCAGGACCTGATGCGGGAGATGCGGACGGCTATCGCGGCCGGACGGTTCGCGGCGTTCGCGGAAACGTTCGCCGCCGAGCAGGAGAAAGGCGATATGCCGTCTTTGTGAACCCACGCGGTGGCGCAAGGGTTGACCTCGATCTTGGCACCCTATAGTGTAACCTATAAGGTAACGAAATGCCGATTGCCAGTTTCCGGAATAAGGGGCTCCGGGAATTGTTCGAGACGGGACAGACCAGGCGGATCGCCGCGCCGTTTCACCGCAAGGCCGTGTTGATCCTCGATCTGTTGGACAACATGGAAAGCCCGGCGGATTGCGCGGGAGCGTGGAAGTTTCACGCCCTCAAGGGCGACCGGGAAGGAAGCTACGCCCTTTCGGTCTCGAAAAACTGGCGCATCACGTTTTCCTGGCGAAATAGCGCCGCCTGCGACCTCGATTTCGAGGACTACCACTGAGAAGGCTTGGCATGTTCAAGATCAAGCGCCGTCCGACGCCGCCGGGCACGATGCTGCGGGAAATGTACTTAAAGCCGCGCCGCGTCTCGGTGGCCCGTTTCGCCGCCGCCGTGGGATGCTCGCGCAAGCACATGAGCGAGATCGTCAACGGCCGCGTCCGGCTGAAGCCGGACATGGCCGCGCGCATCGCCCGCGTTCTGGGAACCAGCGTCCGGCTGTGGATCAACCTGCAAGCCAACGTCGACGCCTTCGACGCCGAACGCGCGGCGCGGAAATGGAAGCCCTCGGCGACTTACCGCGCCCAGGCGGCGTGAAGAGGCCTTCGCCGCCGATCAGGCGAAGAGCGATATTTTACCGTTGTGACACGGAAACCGGACATGGCGCGTAAGACCCGATTGACCCAACTCGGACGCCCGGCCCCGATCCCCGCCTCGCCCGACAAGGCGCGCCTGGAATGCGTCGCCAATCCGCACCCGGGTGAAACCTACCTCGTGCGCCTGGTCTGTCCCGAGTTCACTTCGCTCTGCCCGATCACCGGCCAGCCCGATTTCGCGCACCTGGTGGTCGACTACGCGCCCGGGCCCCGGATCGTCGAAAGCAAATCTTTCAAGCTTTATCTCGCCAGTTTCCGCAACGTGGGCGCCTTCCACGAGGACTGCACGCTCGCCATCGCCAAGAAAATCCGCGCCGCGGCCCGGCCGATGTGGCTGCGCATCGCCGGCTACTGGTATCCGCGCGGGGGCATTCCGATCGACGTGTTCTGGCAGTCGGGTCCGCCGCCCAAGGGGCTCTGGCTGCCCGATCCCGGCGTCGCGCCCTATCGCGGGCGCGGCTAGTGAGCCGCGACATCGCGGGCGCGGCTAGAAGGGCGCGCGACGTGCGGCGCGCTCTGATCCTTGTCGGAGTTCTGGTCATGAGCGCGTGCGCGAACCCGACCAACGCCCCCTTGCCGCCGCTCGACCCGGTCGAGCGGGACTTGCGAACGCGGCTCCAGGCCCACGTGGTCATGCTCGGCCTGACCATCGGCGAGCGCAACGCCTGGAAACCGGAGGGCGCCGAACGCGCCGCCCAATACATCGAAACGTCTTTCGCCGGAATCGGACTCGATCCCAAGCGCCTGCCCTACACTGTGCCCCGTTCGGCGGTCGGCGGGCCGTTCGGTTTCGTCGGCGCGCTCGCCGAGCGGCTGCCGGCCGAACAAACCCACGTCAATCTCGAAGCCGACATCGCCGGCAAGGCCAAAGCGAACGAGATCGTCGTGGTCGGCGCGCATTACGATTCGCTCCACGGCACCAAGGGCGCCAACGACAACGCGACCGGTGTCGCCGCCGTCCTGGAAATCGCGCGCGACCTGAGGGATTCGCGCCCCGCCCGCACCATCCGCTTCGTCGCCTTCGCCAACGAGGAACCGCCCTTCTTCAAGAGCGAGGCCATGGGCAGCCGCGTCTACGCGCGCGACGCGCGGGCGCGCGGCGACAATATCGTCGCCATGTTTTCGCTCGAAACCATCGGCTACTACTCGAATGCGCCGGGCAGCCAGCGAGCACCCTTCCCGCTCGGGCTCTTTTACCCCACCGCCGGCAACTTCGTCATATTCGTCGGGAATTTTTCGTCGCGCGCGCTGGTCAACCGGAGCGTCGCCGCGTTCCGCCGGGCGACGCCATTTCCGGCCGAGCGTTTCTACGGCCCCGCCTTCATCCCCGGCGTCGACTGGTCGGACCAATGGAGTTTCTGGCGCGAAGGCTATCCGGGGGTGATGGTGACCGACACCGCGCCCTACCGTTATCCCCACTATCACCTGGAGTCCGACACGCCGGACAAGATCGACTACGATTCGTTCGCCCGCGTGGTCGCCGGCCTAGTCGACGTGGTGCGCGCGGCGGCGAACGATTAGGCCGCGGCCGCCTTGAGCGCCTGTTCGCGCGCGTGGTCGCGCATGCCGGTATAGAGGGCGTAGCCGATGATGGCCGCGCCGAGCACCAGCGCGAACACCATGATCGCGAAGCTGATTTTGCTCAGGATCGGTGCCGCCCGCCCGAGCGAACCGATCAGGCCGAGATCGGCCATGTAAACCGGCACCACGAACAGGCGGCTGAACAGCACCGTGATCATGATCGCGCCCATCACCACCTTGACCATGTAGGGCTTGACGTAGGTGGTGCCGATGGCGCCGACCTGGATGCCGAACAAGGACCCGGCGAGGATGATCATGGCGAGGCGCACGTCGACGAACCCTTCCCATGCGAACTTGATGGTGCCGCCGAGACCCATAACGAAGGCGATCACCAGTTCGGTCGCCGAGGCCATCAGGCTGGGCACGCCGAGCACGTAAATCATGGAAGGCACGCCGATGAAGCCGCCGACGGCGATGGTCGCGGCGAGCAGCCCGGTCGCGAAGCCCATCGGGATCGTGACCAAAAACGAAACGCGGGCGTCGATGCTCTTGAAGTAAACCATCGTGCCGGGAATGTGGAGCGAGCGGACCCAGAGCGCGAGCTTGCCGGCGGTCTCCTTCTGGTCGGTCAGGCCCGCCCGGTGCAGGCGCCAGGCGTCGCGCAGGACGAACCCGCCGACGATGCCGAGCACGATCACGAACGCGACCGAAACGTAGAGGTTCGAGCCGGCGTCGCCGAACGCCTCCTTGACGTTCTGCTGGATCTGGGCGCCGATCAGCACGCCGGCCTCGGCCGAGGCGCCCATGATCAGCCCGAGCTTGACGTCGACTTGGCCGAACTTGGCGCGCTTCATGGCGCCGACCAGCGCCTTCGGGAACTTGTGGCAGATGTTGCTCGCGACCGCGACGATGCCGGGCACGCCCATGCTCATCATCGCCGGCGTCAGCACGAAGGCGCCGCCCGAGCCGATGAAGCCCGAAACCATGCCGCCGACGAAACCGACGACGAACAGGGCGGCGACATTGAGCGGATCGAGGGCGATGAAACCGGACAGGTCGGGCATGGCTACTTCCGCGCCTTGAGGCCGAGGGTGTCCCAGAAGCGGCCGGTGAAGGCGCCGTGGACGGCCGAAAAGGCGAACGCGATCGCGATCACCAGGAAAAGCGAATAGCCACCCTCGGCGGTCATGGCGAGGATTGGCCGCTCGAACGCATAGAGCGCGCCGTAAAGCGCGGCGCTCGCAAGCCCGAGCCCGGCGGTCTTGACGATGCGACCGAGCGAGCGCGGGCCGCCGGCGGTCAGGCGACTGCCAAGGCTGGAAAGAATGGACTGCGCGGTGGCCACCTCGCCGCGTTCGGCGAAGACGACCGCCGTCATAAGCGTGTCGAACTTGGTCATGACGCCGTTCGCCGGGCCCGAAAAAGCGAGGCGCGGTTTGAAAGCCCCGACAGGCAGGCGAATGGCGGCTTTTAGCACGTGCAGCAATCCTTTCGCAACGGTTTGATCGACAAGGATGATCAGGTATTTCTTATATTCCGTTAATAATTGAACCTGCGCCTGAATTATGGCGATATTGAGGGTGAAAAATTCGGCGTCCGATAGCTCCGGTCGATAACGAAATCGAACAAAGTTGGGGGAGAGATGGTCGCACACGAGCTTTCGCCCGTCGGTCGGTTCGACAAAATCCTGCTCGCCACCGACGGCTCCGACTACAGCGCCGGCGCCACCCGCATCGCCATCGCGCTCGCCGCCAAGGCCGGCGCCCAGTTGGTCGCGCTTACCGTGCTGCCCGACCCCGACGGCGTTGCCCCCGAACTCAACGAGGAAAAACGCAGGGCGGCGGAAGCCATCCTCGACCGGGTCCGCCAGGCCGCCAAGGCGGCGAAGGTGCCGTGCGACGCCAACGCCCGCTACGGCCACGATCCCTACGAAGTCATCGTCAAGGAAATCCGGGAGACCCATCCGGACGTGGCGGTGCTCGGCCGGCGCGGGCGCCGGGGCCTCGCCCGCCTCGTCCTCGGCGACGCCACCGCCAAGGTGATCGGCCACGCGCCGTGCAGCGTCCTGGTGGTGCCGGAAACCGCCGAGATGTGGAGCAAAATACTGGTCGCGACCGACGGATCGCGCTCGTCGGACGCAGCCTGCGTGACCGCGGCGCGCCTCGGCCACCTCGACAATTCGCCGCTTTCCGTGCTGTCGGTGATGGTGCCGAGCCACAGCGACGCCCGCCAGGCGGAAGCACCTCAGATCGTCGAACGCGTCGTCGCCGCCCTGAAGAAGGACGGCGTCGCCGCCGAGGGCCTGGTCGAACGCGGCATCGCCGAGGAAGCGATCATCGAGACCGCCAAGCGCCGCAACGTCGGCCTGATCGTGCTCGGAAGCCACGGCCGCACGGGGCTCGGGCGCATCCTGTTCGGCAGCAAGGCCGAGCGGGTGATCGAAGCGGCGCCCTGCCCGGTAATGATCGTCAAGGCGATGTGACGGATACCGTCGCCGACTCGCGGTCTTAAATATTCGCCGCGAAGATTCGCTCGCGGCGGCGCACCAGCCACCAGACCGCGAACGCGCCCACCATCTTGCTCGCGGTCATGAGGGCGACGCCGGCGGCCGAAGCGGCCCCGATCAAATAGAGAAAGACCAGACTGTCGAGGGGCGTCGAGACCGCGCTCGAAATCAGGATGCGTTCGGAAAACCGACGCCCGCTGAAGCTGTAGATGCACCAGTCGGCGAATTCGCTGACCAGGAAGGCGGCAACCGAAGCCGCCGCCACCACCGGCCCGGCCATGACGTAGCTGATGGCACCCGCGAGCAGCATGGCGACGATGACCCTGTGGCCGATCTCGCGCTGGGCGAAGTCGCGGGCGACGAAGACGAGCCCGGTGATGACCGCCGCCGGGGGCCATTTCTCGCCCCCAGGCAGATCGACCAGCGGAACCGCGTCGAACGTCCAGTTCACGAATACGATCAAGACGATGTAGAGAATGGTGTAAGCGAACGGCATGGCGTGGAACACTAGGGACCGATGACGACGGGAAAGAACATGGGCGGCGACGCGCGTACGGTCAAGGCCCGCGTGGTGGACAAATCACGCATCGCGGACAAGGCACGCATCATGGCCGAAGCGCGCGCGCTCGGCTTCGCCGCGGTCGGCGTCGCGCGGGCCGAAGGCGCGGGCGAGCGCGCCGGATTGGAACGCTTCCTGGCCGAAGGCCGGGCGGGCGACATGGCCTGGATGCGCGATCGGCGGGACGTGCGCGGCCGCCCCGAGGCGATCTGGCCCGAAGCGCGCTCGGTGATCGTGGCCGCCGCGTCCTACGCGCCCGCGGAGGATCCGCACGCCGATCCGACCGAGGCCCGGATCGCCCTCTACGCGCTCAGGCGCGATTACCACGACGTCCTCAAGAAACGCCTCAAGGCGCTCGCCCGCTGGATGGTCGAATCGTTCGCCTGCGAAACGCGGGTGTTCGTCGATACCGCCCCGGTGATGGAAAAGCCGCTGGCGCAACGCGCCGGCATCGGCTGGCAGGGCAAGCACACCAATCTGGTCTCGCGCGAGCACGGCTCCTGGCTGCTGCTCGGCGAGGTGTTCACCGACCTCGATCTTCCGCCCGACGCCCCGGCCGAGGACATTTGCGGAAGCTGCGACGCCTGCGTGCGCGCGTGCCCCACGGGCGCGCTCGACGCGCCCTACCAAATCGACGCGCGCAAATGCATTTCCTATCTCACCATCGAGCACAAAGGCGAGATCGCCCCCGAATTGGCCCGACAGATGGGCAACCGGGTGTTCGGCTGCGACGATTGCCTCGCCGCCTGCCCGTGGAACAAGTTCGCCCTGCCCGCGCATGACCCCGCATGGCCGGAGCGCGCCGACCTCGGCCGCTTCCGGCTCGCCGACCTCGCCCGCCTCGACGACGCGGCATTCCGCAAGGCCTTCGCCGGCACGTCCGTCAAGCGCACCGGCCACGCGCGCATGATGCGCAACGTTGCGATCGCGCTCCGTAATTCAGGCGACTGACGGCGGCAGCGCCTTGGGATTGCTTTCGCGGAGCCGGTCGAGGGCTGTTCGGCGGAGATGGGCGAAGATCGCGCGATGGCGATCCGTCTCGGGCACGATCCTGCCCGCCCGCAGTTCGTCGCACAAGCGGCCGTAGAGAACGCCGAGCCGTTCACGCACCGCCACCGGCTCGGAAGGAATGGCGCCGCCCGTCTCACCCATCAGTCGGGCGAGGGCGGCGAGTTCCTCGCGCTCGGGCTCGACCCCGCGTTCCAGAACGCGCCCGGCGATGGCGACAGCGTTGGCGACCATCAGCGCCTCGTAACGCCGGGATTCGGGCAACGCGGCCAGCAGATCGCCACGCAGCGTCCGGCGCGCGATCTCCAGCAGTTCGGCGGCGGACGGCTTCGGGCGCATCACGCGCCCTCCCGGGTTCGTTCGAGGATTTCCCATTCCAATTCCGGCACCACGTGGGCGGTGAGCGCGAGTTCGAGGGATTCTTCCGCGCCCGAGGCGTGGCGGTCCGCCTGCTGGAGCGCGATCACCGCCCAGCGCACATGCGCCATCGTCTCCCAGTAGCCGAGCCGCGTGCGATCCACCGTCCGGCCCGCGCGGCGCTCGTAGGCCGCAAGAAACGCGTCGCGCGAACCGATGCCGCCCGCTTCGCGCGCGACTTGGCCGAAGCGCCAGCATTTGGCGAGAAACCAGCCCAAGTCTTCGTCGGGATCGCCGATACCCGCGAACTCCCAATCGAGCACGGCGGCGAGTCGCCCGTCCGCGACCAGGTAATTGCCGGTGCGGAAATCGCGGTGGCAAAGGGCGAGTGGACCCTGAGGCTGGGCGTGGCGTTCGAGCCAGGCGAGCCCCCATTCCACCGCCGGCGCGGGGTCGGGAAGATCGTCGAGGAAATCGCGATAGGTCATGACCCGGTCGAGCCCCGGCGCGCGCGACGGGGCCGCGAGAAAGGACAACTCGGGAGCGGCGAACGGGACGGCATGAATTTTCGCCAACTCCTCGCCCAGCTCGGCCGCCAGCGCGTCGCCAAAGCCATGCTCGGCCGCCGTCTTCACCAACCGATGGCCCAAGGCTTCCCCTTCAACCCGGCGCATGATGAAAAAGGATCGCCCGAGAACGGCCGCGTCCGCGCACAGCCACAGCGGTTCCGGCACCCGCACGCCGGCCGCGAACATCCGCCTTAACAGCGCGAATTCCGAGGCCCGGTCGTGGCTGACCGCGACGCGCGACGGGGCGTCCATGCGCACGACCGCATCCAGCCGCCCGGCGCTCGGCCCGCCCTCGATTTCGGCCGCGAGCCGCCGGTTATCCTGGATCGCGCCGCCCGCAAGCGGCTCGAACGTCTCGACGCGGACACGCGTCGCACCCGCCGCGCGCGCGAGAAAGGCCGCGAGCCGGCCGGTGTCGATGGCGGTGGCGCCGTCGTTCACGCGCCGCGTCCCCATCGCCAGAAGTCGCGACCCTGGTCGAGGAAAAAGCGCGCGAGCACCATCTTGTGCACCTCGGAGGCGCCGTCCACCAGCCGCGCCTGGCGGGCGTAGCGGTAGATCCATTCGAGCGGCGTGTCCTTGGAATAGCCGCGCGCGCCGCAGAGCTGGATCGCGGTATCGACCGCCTTGTGCAGCACGTCGGCGACCGCGATCTTGGCCATGGACACCTCGGCCTGGGCGCGCTCGCCCCGGTCGATCAACCACGCCGCGTGCATGACCAATAATCTTCCGGTTTGGATCGCCATCGCCGCTTCGCCCAGCATCCACTGCACCCCTTCGTGGTCGGCGAGCTTTTCGCCGAAGGCTTCGCGCTCGGCGACATAGGGCGCGGCGATTTCGAGCGCGCGCCGGGCCAAGCCCAGCCAGCGCATGCAATGGGTGAGCCGCGCGATTCCGAGCCGGATCTGGGTCGCCTTGAGCCCGTCGCCCGCGTTCATCAGCCGGTCCGCGTCGGGGATTTCGAAACCGTCGTATTCCACTTCGCAATGGCCGCCGTGCTCCTCCGGCCCCATGATCGGAATCCGGCGAACGATCTTGAATCCCCTGCCGCCGGGGCCATGCAGGAACGCCGTCATGTTCTTGCGGCCGGAATCGGAAGTGCGGGCGACGACGATGAAAGTTTCCGCGCCCTCGGCGCCGGTGATGAACCATTTGCGGCCGGTAATGACCCATGTGTCGCCCCTTTTTTCGGCGCGGGTTTTCATCATGCCGCCCGGGTCCGAGCCCGAACCCGGCGCCGGTTCGGTCATGACGAAGGCCGAGCGCGCGCGGCCCTCCACGATCGGTTTCAGCCATCGTTCCTTCTGCGCGTCGCTCGCGACCTTGTTGAGCAGGATCATGTTGCCGTCGTCGGGCGCGGCGCAGTTGAAGACGACGGGGCCGAAGATCGAGCGGTTCATTTCCTCGTAGGCCGCCGCCATGCCGACGGTGGAAAGGCCCTGGCCGCCGAGCGCCTTCGGCATCTGCGGCGCCCACAGGCCGGCGGCCTTCGCTTGGGCGCGGAGCCGGGCGAGCGCGGCTTCGGAAATATTGTCGTGCGCATCCCAGATGGCCCGGTCGGCTTCGACGGGCAGGAT
Organism: Rhodospirillales bacterium; assembly: GCA_016872535.1. Classification (NCBI taxonomy): domain Bacteria; kingdom Pseudomonadati; phylum Pseudomonadota; class Alphaproteobacteria; order Rhodospirillales; species Rhodospirillales bacterium. The sequence goes on from VGZQ01000004.1 coordinate 43,634, forward strand.
CCTGTCCGCGACGAAGGCGGCGACGCGGGCGCGGAAATCCTCGATCTCGGGGGAAAGGGAAAAATCCATGCCGAATTCCTTTGCCGGACGTCAAAGGGCGCCGTCCATGTGAGCGTTCGCCCACATCTTATCGCTCCGCGCAACGGAACGATGCTGGATTTCGCCCCAAGTACATGTTGTCGTATTTGACAACATCATGGATTGTTGGCATATTTGTCAACATGAAGGCTCGGCTCGTCTGGAGGTCGAAAAACGTCCTTTCGGACGGCGCCGTCCTCGAAATGGTGATCTGGCAAGTGCCTCGACCCATCGAGGGCAGCGTCCATCGATACAAATATCGATTGTTCTACGGTCGCGACGGCGTGCGGATCGTCGGTTATGACAACGAGCGCCCCAAAAGCGACCACTGTCATTTGGACGGACGCGAACAGCCTTATAGGTTCACCACCGTCGAAGCCTTGATCGGAGATTTTCTTGCCGAGGTTCGCAAGCGGAGGACAACGAAATGAGAAAAGCGACAATTCAGATTCGCAAGGATGACGAAACCGTCATCGAGGAGGCGGCGCGGGGCTTTGTCCGCGCGTGGAAGACGGGCAAATCGGACGCCGACGTGTTCACGTTCGGCTCGCCCGCCCAGCTCTTCGCGGTCCTGACGCCGAAACGCTGGGCGATGATCGAACGCTTGCAGGCCGTCGGCCCCATAAGCCTGCGCGGCCTTGCCCGCGCGCTCGGCCGCGACGTCAAGCGCGTGCACGAAGACGCGGCCGTGCTGATCGAATGGGGATTTATCGAGCGGACCGCGCAGCGGAAAATTCACGTGCCGTTCGACGTGATTCACGCCGACTTCGATTTGCGCGCGGCGGCGTAAACGAGCAAACGATAGTTTTCCTTTTTTGATCCCTAAAGCGAACTCGCCACGTGCCCGCCGTCGACGACCACCGTCGCCCCGGTCATGAACCGTCCGGCGTCGGACGCGAGCAGCAACAGCGCGCCGTCAAGATCGGCGGGCTCGCCGAAGCGGCGCATGGGAATGCGCTGCTTGATCGCCGCGCCCGCCTCGCTCGCGAGGAACTCGCGGTTGAGGTCGGTTGCCATATAGCCGGGCGCGAGCGCGTTGACGCGAATTCCGTAGCGCGCCCATTCGAGCGCCAGCACCCGGGTCAGATGGTCGAGCCCCGCCTTGGCGGCGGCGTAAGGCGCGATCCCGCCCGCGGCGCGGATGCCGGCGATCGAGGCGATGTTGACGATGGCGCCGCCCTTGTCCGCGCGCGCCATGCGGCGGGCCGCTTCGGTCGCGACGAAGAACGCGCCCTTCAGATCGACATCCAGCACCCGGTTCCATTCGTCCTCGGGCGTGTCCAGCGCCGGCCGGGTCGTGGCGACGCCGGCGTTGTTGACCAGCACCGTGATCCGCCCCAGGGCCGCCTCGGCGGCGGAGAAGCCGGCGGCGACGGATTTCACGTCGCTCACGTCCATCGCCACGGACGCCGTTCGCGATCCCGATTTTGCGATTTCGGCGGCGGCTTTGTCCAAGCGATCCTTGCGCCGCGCGGCGAGCGCGACCGAAGCCCCGGCCCGGGCCAGTACTTCGGCGAAGCGCCGTCCCAAGCCGGACGACGCGCCGGTGACGAGGGCGACATGGCCCCTGAGCGAGAACAAGGATTCGGTCATGGGTTGCCCCCCATGAAATCGAGCAGCAATTTCGCCACCGCATCCGGCGCCTCGCGCGAGGGGAAATGACCGATACCGGCAAGCACTTCGCGCCGGTAGGGCCCCGCGAACCACTTTTCCTTTCCGGCCGAGGTTTCGGGATGATTGGCGCCGTCCGAATCGCCGTGAATCACCAACGTCGGCACCGACAGCACCGGCGCTGGCGTCAATGCCTTGTCGTCCGTCGCATAACACGGATCGCCGGCCGCATGTCCCCAACGATGGCGATAGGAGTGGAGAGTAACCTCGGGCCAGTCGTCGCCGTCGAACGCCTCGGCGGTGGCCTGAAATTCCGCGTCGTCGAACCATCCGGGCGGCGACCACGTATCCCACATTAGGCGGGCGAAGTTGCGGCGATCCTCGCGCACGGCACGCGCGCCGCGCTCGGTCGCCATGTACCAATGGTACCAGTAGTTGCGCGCCTGCGCGAGCGATAGGACCTGGTTCGGATCGTTGGTGCCGTAGCCGACCGAAACCATGACCAGGCCGCGCGCAATCCCCGGCTTCAGGCCGCAGGCGTTAGCGGCGGCGCGCGCGCCCCAATCGTGACCAACGAGATAGGGCCGATCAAGACGCAGCGCCGAGATGAATTCGATCAGGTCGCGGCCCAAAGCGGCGAGCTGGCCCGAGCGCATGGTGTCGGCCGACAGAAACCGGGTCGGCGCGAAGCCGCGGAGCGCCGGCACGATCACCCAATAGCCGGCATCGGCCAGCCTGGGCGCCACCTGGCGCCAGCAGCGGGTGCTGTCGGGCCAGCCGTGCAGCAGCATCACGACCCGTCCGGAAGTTTCGTTCCAATCCTCGTAACCGACCCGCAACACGGGGGTATCCGCGAATTTCACGGTCATGGCCGCCTCAGATGTCTTTCGCCCGTTCGCGCAGGACGTATTTCTGGATCTTGCCGGTCGAGGTCTTGGGCAACGGCCCGAAAACCACGTAACGCGGCGCCTTGAAGTGGGCCATGCGCTCGCGGCAATAGGCGATGATCTCGTCGGCGGCGACGGCGGCCCCCGGCTTCAACGCGACGAACGCACACGGCGTTTCGCCCCACTTGGCGTCCGGTTTCGCCACCACCGCCGCTTCCATCACCGCCGGGTGGCGATAGAGCTTTTCCTCGATCTCCAGGCTGGAGATGTTTTCGCCGCCCGAGATGATCACGTCCTTGGCGCGGTCCTTGATCTCCATGTAGCCGTCGGGGTGCATGACGCCCAAATCGCCGGTACGGAACCAGCCGCCGCGAAACGCCGCCGCCGTCGCCGTCGGGTTCTTGAGATAGCCCTTCATCACCGTGTGCCCGCGCACCACCACCTCGCCCAGGGACTGCCCGTCGGCGGGCAGAAGCGCATCGCCCGCCGCGTCGGCCACGGCCAGCTCGCCGAGGGTAGGATAGGCGACGCCCTGGCGGGCGGCGAGCTTGGCGCGCGCGTCGAGGTCGAGCGCCGACCACTCGTCGTGCCAGGCGCACAAAGACGCCGGGCCGAAGGTTTCGGTCAGGCCGTAAAGATGAGTCACGTCGAAACCCATTGCCTCCATCGCCGCGATCACCGCCGACGGCGGCGCGGCGCCTCCGGTCGCCACCTTGACCCGCTGCGCGAACGCCGTCTTGGCTTCGGCCGGCGCGTGAATCAAAGTATTGAGCACGATCGGCGCGCCGCACAGGTGGGTCACTTTTTCGTCGCGGATCAGGCGAAAGATCGGAACCGGATCCACCTTGCGCAAACACACGTGCGTGCCCGCGGCCGCGGTCACCGCCCAGGTGTAGGTCCAGCCGTTGCAGTGGAACATCGGCAGCGTCCAGAGATAGACCGTCCGGCGGTCGAGCCCGAACGCCATGACGTTGCCGAGCGCGTTCAGATAGGCGCCGCGGTGGTGATAGACGACGCCCTTGGGATTGCCCGTCGTTCCCGAGGTGTAGTTGAGGGCGATCGCGCGCCACTCGTCATCGGGAAGTTTCCAGGTGAACGCCGGATCGCCCGAAGCGAGAAAAGATTCGTAATCGGTCGCGTCGAGGCCGTCGCCGGCGGGACCCGCCGGATCGACCACTTCGACCACGCGCGGCCCGGCCTTGGTCCGGGCGAGCGCCGCCTTGATCACGCCCGCGAATTCCCGGTCCGCGATCAGAACCTTGGCCTCGCCGTGTTCGAGAATGAAGGCGATGGTTTCGGCGTCGAGCCGGATGTTGATGGCGTTCAGCACCGCGCCGGCCAGCGGCACGCCGTAGTGCGCCTCGAGCAGCGCCGGAATATTGGGCGCCATCACCGCGACCGTATCGCCCGCGCTTATGCCGGCCCGTCCAAGGGCCGAGGCGAGGCGCGCGCAACGCTCCCGGAACCGGCGATAGGAATAGCGCGCGGTCCCGTGCACCACGGCGGTCTTCTCCGGGTAGACGGCGGCCGCCCAGGCGAGGAAATCGAGCGGGCTCAACGGCCGGAAGTTGGCCGCGCCGCGCCCGAGATCCCGCTCGAACATGTCCCCCGTCACGAACTTGCCCCCATGAATTGCCGCCACGAGGGTAGCGTCTTTTTTCGCCGTCGGCCAAGGGCGGCCCTTGACGACAGAATGGGCGCGAGGGCACGGTTGAACGGCGAGAGAACCGCCATGATCCGTCTTTTCGTCTTTATCCTTGCCGCCGCCGTGGCGACACCCGCCGCCGCGCAGGCCCCGGCGCCGCCGGCCGCACCGGAGCCGACGTTTCCGAAGCCCGGTACCGTATTCCGCGATTGCCCCGCCTGCCCGGAGATGGTCGTGGTGCCGCCCGGCATTTTCATCATGGGCTCGGCCAAGGGCGAAAAACACGAGAAACCGACCAAGCCGGTGCGGATCGCCAAGGCGTTCGCCATCGGCAAGTACGAAGTCACTTTCGACGAATGGGAAGCGTGCGTGCGCGAAGTCGGCTGCGGCGCGGTGCCCAACGACCACGGCTGGGGCAAGGGCCGCCGCCCGGTCATGAACGTCGAATTCGATACCGCCAAGCAATACACGCGCTGGCTCACGAAAAAAACCGGGCATGTTTATCGCCTGCCTTCGGAAGCGGAATGGGAATACGCGGCCCGCGCCGGCACCACCAGCGAGTTCCCGTGGGGCGATACGATGGAGCCTAACCGGGCCAATTGCCGCGAATGCGGTACCGAATGGAGCGGCGCCAAGACCGCGCCGGTCGGCTCGTTCCCACCCAACGCCTGGGGACTGCACGACTTCAACGGCAACGTCTGGGAATGGACCGAGGACTGCTGGAACCCCGACCATGAGGGCGCGACCGGCAACACCCAACCGCGCGTTTCGGGCGAATGCCATTTCCGCGTGATGCGCGGCGGGTCGTGGTACTATTTCGGGCGACTGTCGCGCAGCAGCTATCGCTTCAAGAACGCCGCCGAAGTGAAAAGCTACAACATCGGCTTCCGCGTCTTGCGGGATCTTCAGTAACCGCCGCGCGCGTGAATTAAAAGGCTACTTCTTATCGCCGGTGAGCTGGTCGAGCTGGCGCTGCATGCGATCAAGCTTGGCGCGCAAGTCCTCGATCTCGGCCTCGCCGCCCTTCGTTTTTTCGCCCGCCGTGTCTTTGCCCGCCGGGGCGCGGCCCTGTTCGCCGGGGAAGAATGGCGTAAACATCTTCATGGCGTTTTCGAACAGCGCCATGTTCTGCTTGCCCATCTCCTCGAAACGGCCGAACGGCATCAGGCCGCTGAAGGCGTCGCGCATGTAGGTGCGCATCTGCTCCTGATTGCGGGCGAACGCCTGCATGCTGTAGTCGAGATAGCGCGGCACGATCGCCTGCAAGGAATCGCCGTAGAAACTGATCAGGTGGCGCAGGAAGCTGAGCGGCAGCAGGTTCTGGCCCTTGGCCTCTTCCTCGACGATGATGTGGGTCAACACCTGACGGGTGATGTCCTCGCCGGTCTTGGCGTCGTAGACGGCGAAATCCGCTCCGTCCTTCACCATCTGGGCGAGATGATCGAGGGTGACATAGGTGCTGGTCGCGGTGTTGTAGAGCCGCCGGTTGGCGTATTTCTTGATCGTGATCGGCGGCACTTCTTTCGGCGGCGCAGCGGCGGGTTCGGCCATCGGCGGGATCCTTGCCGTTTCAACGTTAGCCCTTACATAAAAGGGGCAAACATGCTGCAATGCAAGAAATGTTACGCCGCCGCAAACGGTCCGCTATAGTGGCCGACAACCGGGCGGACAAAGGCCGATATTCCGGCCGTCCCGTCCCGGATTAACCAAGATCTTCCTTCTCGCGCCCGCGCCCCGCCCGGAGCCCGCACCATGGCCGATACGCCCAACCCCGAAGACCTCGCCAAGCTCTACCTCGAATTCTGGCAACGCCCGTTGGCCGGTCTCACGCGTGATCCCCAGGTCGCGGAAAGCATCGCTCGCATGTTCGATCTGATGACCGCCGGCGCCGCCACTTTTGCCAAGGTGGTCGCCGGTCAGGCCGAGGGCCAGGGTGGCGCCCAAGGAACGTCCGTTCCGGCCGAGCCCGCGCGCGCCGATACCCGGCTTGATCAAATCGCAAGGCGGGTTGCCGAACTCGAACGCCGCGTCGCCCGGCTCGAGCCGCGCGCTTCGGCCCGCCGGTCCGGAACCCCATCCCGACCCCGCCGTCCGCGCCGGCCCGGTTGACCCATATCAAGGATCTACAACCCGCGTCGCCGTCACATACGCGACCCTCAGGAGGACCTCCACCATGACCGACATCGTCATCGCCGGCGCCGTTCGTACCCCGATCGGTTCGTTCAACGGCGCACTCGCGTCCCTTTCCGCCCACGCGCTCGGCCAGATCGCCATCGTCGAGGCGATGAAACGCGCGAAGGTGGAGCCCGCCGACGTGGACGAAGTGGTCATGGGCCAGATCCTGATGGCGGGCGAAGGCCAGAACCCGGCCCGCCAGGCCGCCGTCGGCGCCGGCATTCCGGTCGAGAAAACGGCCTATGGCATCAATCAACTGTGCGGCTCGGGCTTGCGCTCGGTCGCGCTCGGCTTCCAGGCAATCAAGCTCGGCGATGCCCGTATCGTCGTCGCCGGCGGCCAGGAAAGCATGAGCCAGTCGCCGCACTGCACGCACCTGCGCAACGGCACCAAGATGGGCGCGGCCGAACTGGTCGACACCATGATCAAGGATGGCCTGTGGGACGCCTTCAACGGCTACCACATGGGCAACACCGCCGAAAACGTCGCCAAGCGCTGGCAGATCACCCGCGAGGACCAGGATTCCTTCGCCGCCGCCTCGCAGCAAAAGGCGGAAGCCGCGCAGAAGGCCGGACGCTTCAAGGACGAAATCGTCCCCGTGGTCATCAAGGGCCGCAAGGGCGACACCGTAGTTACCGACGACGAATACCCGAAGCACGGCACCACCGTCGAATCGCTGGCCAAGCTCCGGCCCGCGTTCGACAAGGAAGGCACCGTGACGGCGGGCAACGCGTCCGGCATCAACGACGGCGCGGCGGCCGCGGTCCTGATGACCGCCGACGAAGCCAAGCGCCGCGGCATCAAGCCGCTCGCGCGCATCGTTTCCTGGGCGACGGCAGGCGTCGATCCCGCAATCATGGGCACCGGGCCGATTCCGGCGAGCCGCAAGGCGCTGGAAAAGGCGGGCTGGAAAGTCCAGGACCTCGATCTGATCGAGGCCAACGAGGCCTTCGCCGCCCAGGCGATTTCGGTCAACCGCGAGCTCGGGCTCGACACCGGTAAGGTCAACGTCAACGGCGGCGCGATCGCGCTCGGCCACCCGATCGGCGCGTCGGGCGCGCGGGTGCTGGTGACGCTGCTGCACGAAATGAACCGTCGCGGCGCGAAAAAGGGCCTCGCCACGCTCTGCATCGGCGGCGGCATGGGCATCGCCATGTGCCTGCAGCGCGACTGATCGACAGACAAAAAACGCCAGGTACGGGGAGTGTAATATGGGACGTGTCGCGCTGGTTACCGGCGGAACCCGAGGCATTGGCCGGGCCATTTCGATCGCGCTGAAGGACGCCGGCCACAAGGTCGCCGCCAACTACGGCGGCAACGACGAAGCGGCCAAGGCCTTCACCGCCGAAACCGGCGTCAAGGCCTACAAATTCGACGTCGGCGACTTCCAGGCGTGCGCGGATTCGGTGAAAAGAATCGAGGCCGACCTCGGCCCGGTCGACATCCTGGTCAACAACGCCGGTATCACCCGCGACACCATGTTCCACAAGATGAAGCCGGAACAATGGTCGGCGGTGATCCGCACCGACCTCGACAGCCTGTTCAACGTCACCCGCCAGGTGATCGAAGGCATGCGCGAGCGCGGCTTCGGCCGTATCATCAACATCGGTTCGGTCAACGGCCAGAAGGGCCAGATGGGCCAATCCAACTACAGTTCGGCCAAGTCGGGCCTCTACGGCTTTACCAAGGCGCTCGCTCTCGAAAACGCGAACAAGGGCATCACCGTCAACGCCATCGCGCCGGGCTACATCGCGACCGAGATGGTCCAGGCGGTGCCCGAAGAAATCATCAAGACCAAGATCATTCCGCAAATTCCGGTCGGACGGCTCGGCCACGCCGAGGAAATCGCCCGTTGCGTGCTGTTCCTCGCCGCCGACGACGCCGGCTTCATCACCGGCTCGACGCTGACCGCCAACGGCGGGCAGTATTTGATCTAGCCCGATGCGCGTGGTTTGCGCGGCCGTTCTGATCGGCACGGCCGCCGGCGCGGCGACCTTCGCGCTCGCTCAAGAAAATCGCGCACCGCATGTTCTGACCGAGCGGTTGTCGGAAGGCGTGGCGCGCGTGTACGCCGCGCCGACGGCCACGGGAATCGGCGTATTTGTTCAAAGCGCCAAGGAACGCGCCTTTCGCATTCGCTTGGCCGATGATGGCGCGCTCCGACTTGTCGACGCGCCACCGCCGCCCCCGGACCGGGTCGAGGCCGGCATACTGCCCGATGGCGCGATTACGCGCGGCGCGCGCAACATCCGCGCCGCGTGGCTGGTCGGTGCGACCGATCGCTACGCCCACGGCGTGCTCGGCGACGCGATCGAGGCCGAAGGCGTCGCCGTCGAGACCGCCGACGGCCGGCGCCTCGAATTCCGCCTGCCCGCCGATTCCGTCTTCGAAGACCGTTATCCCCGGCTCGCCGACATCGACGGCGATGGGGAGGACGAGGTCATTGTCGTACGATCTTATCTCGATCACGGCGCGGCGCTGACGGTGCTCAAGGCGCGGCCGGAAGGTTTGTCCATCGTCGCCCAAACGCCCGCGCTCGGGCTCCGCAACCGCTGGCTCAACCCCGTCGGCGCCGCTGATTTCGACGGCGACGGCCGGATCGAGGTCGCGCTGGTGGAAACCCCACACATCGGCGGAGTGCTTAAACTGTACCGCTGGAACAAGGACCGATTGTCGCTCGTGGCAGAGTTGCCGGGCGTTTCCAACCACGTCCTCGGTTCGCGCGCGCTGGGGCTATCCGCAATCTTCGACGCCGATGGCGACGGCCGGCCCGATATTCTGGTGCCCGATCGATCGCGCCGAACGCTCGTGATTTTTCGTTTCACGGATGGCCGCTTGGAAAGAATGACCGAGGTCGCCCATCCGAGTCCGATCGTATCCGACTTCGTGGTGGCCGACCTGGGCGACGGGCGCTCTCGCATCGTCTATGCCTTGGCGGACGGAACCGTAGTCGCCGTCGGCTTTGCCCCATGACGACCGAAATCCGCCGCGCCACCCTGGTCGGTTCGGGCGCGATCCTGCTGTGGTCGGCGCTGACGCTGCTGGTCACGTTCGTGCCCGGCGTGCCGCCGTTCCAGCTGGTCGCGCTCACGTTCCTGATCGGCTCGGTCGTGGTTCTGCTCAAGTGGTATATGGCCGGGCAATGCACGATCGAGCGGCTGATCCACCCCTGGCGCGTCTGGCTGCTCGGCGTCGGCGGGATTTTCGGCTATCACGCGTTCTATTTCGCCGCGCTCTATCTTGCGCCGCCCTTGGAAACGAGCCTGATCAACTACCTCTGGCCGCTCCTGATCGTGCTCTTTTCCGCCCTGCTCCCCGGCGAGCGGCTGCGCTGGTTCCACGGTCTCGGCGCGGCGCTCGGCCTCGCCGGCACCGCGATCCTGGTCGCGGGCGACCGGAAGCTGGCGTTCGCCTCCGAACACTTCGCCGGCTACGCCTGCGCGCTCGGCGCCGCCGTGACCTGGGCGGCCTATTCGGTGCTGTCCCGGCGCGTCGCGAGCGTGCCGAGCGATTCGGTCGGCGGCTTCATGGCCGCGACCGCGTTCCTAGCTTTCGTCATTCACGCGAATTTCGAAACCACGGTCTGGCCGCAAGGCACGCTGGCCTGGACCGCCGTCGTCCTGCTCGGCCTGGGCCCACTCGGCGCCGCCTTTTTCCTCTGGGATCACGGGGTCAAGCGCGGCGACATCCGCGTGCTCGGCGCCGCGTCCTATGCCGCGCCGCTGATCTCGACCCTGCTGCTGGTCGCCTTCGGCCGGGGCGAGGCGAGCGGCCGGGTCGTTATCGCGCTGGGATTGATCGTTGGCGGCGCCGCGCTCGCGGCCAAGGACATGCTGTTCGCGAGGCGGACCGGTATTTAACCGGTCGAATCTTTCGCCCGGGTCGCGATCATGGACGGGCGCTGGGCGAACGCCGCATGCCATTCGGCCAGTCGCGGCCTTCCTTCGCGCCAGTTCAGGAACCCGAACCGGAAATCGAGATAGCCGAGCGCGCAGGCGATGGCGATCGCGCCGATGTCCGGCGGCGCGGCGAGGGCGGGCGGCTCGCGTTCCAGCGCATCCAGCGCGCGCACGATCGCGCCCTGCTGACGCTCGACCCAGCCCGGGGTCGGGCCCTGCTCCTTGCGCTGGGTGATCTCGACCCGCCACAGCACCGCCGCGTCCATGACGCCGTCGCCGAGCGACTGGGTCCGCAGCGCGAGCCAGCGCGCGCGCCCTTCGGGCGGAAAGAGGCGCGGCGCATCGCCCAACGTATCGAGGTATTCGCAAATCACCGCCGAATCGTAGAGCGCGAGGCCGTCCTCGGTCACCAGCGTCGGGATCTTGCCGAGCGGGTTGAGGGCCTTGAGGTCGTCCGGCGCCGCCCAGGGATTGGAAGCGATTTCACGAAAGCGGCCGGTCAGGCCGCGCTCGTGCGCGGCGACCCGCACTTTGCGGGCATAAGGCGAGCTTGGCGAAAAGCGGAGAACCAAGGCCATGGCGGGGAAACCGGGGCGTCGACGACCGTTCAGGCCGGGTCCTTCGGCACCGTCTTCGTCATCGACGGCCGCCCGGCGAACGCCGCGTACCATGCCGCGAGCGTCGGCCGGCCCTGCCGCCAATCGTCGCCGGGGAAGCGGAAATCGAACCAGCCGAGCGCGCAACCGATGGCCACATGGCCGATGGTCACGCTCGCGCCGAGGTTCGACGCTTCCTCCTCCAGCGTGTCCATGGCGCGCGCGACTGCCGCCCGTTGGCGGTCGATCCAGGACGCCGAACGCTCCGGCTCCTTACGCATCGATTCGAGCCGGCGGAGGATGCCGGCGTCGAGCATGCCGTCGGCGAGCGCCTGGCGCCGAAGCGCGGTCCAGCGCGCGCCGCCGGACGCCGGGAAGATTTTCGCGCCGTCGTGAAGCGAATCGAGGTATTCGCAAATCACCGGCGAATCGTAGAGCACTTCGCCGCCGTCGGTGGTCAGCGCCGGCACCTTGCCGAGCGGGTTGTCGCGGCCGATGTCGGTGTCGCTGGCCCAAACGTTGGTCGGCACCAGCCCGATCCGGCCGACGAGGCCGGTTTCATGGGCGACGACCATGACTTTGCGCACATAGGGCGACGTGGGCGAATAGCGAAGTTTCATATGCGGTTCCTCCCGGAGGGACGGACGCTAACATCGCCCACCCGCCCCGCCAAGCCCGCGCCGCCCGGGTCGAAGGTGGCCGCCGCCCCTGCTAGACTGAACCTATGCGCTCCGACGTGATCGACCTCAGGGATTTCTACGCCACCGGCCTCGGCATGGCGGCCAAGCGCGTCGTCGGCCAGCGCCTGCGCGAAATGTGGCCGGACGTGCGCGGCATGACGGTGGTCGGGCTCGGCTATGCCCCGCCGTTTCTCGGGGCCTTCCGCGCCGAGGCGGCCCGGGTCATCGCCGCCATGCCGGCTTCGCAAGGGGTGCTGCATTGGCCGCGCGAGGGCGCCGGCCAGACGACGCTGGTCGAGGAAACCGAGTTGCCTTTCGCCGATCTCTCGGTCGATCGGATGGTGCTGGCCCACTGCCTCGAAACCGCCGAGCAAATCCGGCCCTTGATGCGCGAAATCTGGCGGGTTCTGACCGGCGACGGGCGCCTTCTGGTGATCGCGCCGAACCGCCGCGGTTTGTGGGCGCGCTTCGAGCATACGCCGTTCGGCCACGGCCGGCCGTATTCGCCCGGCCAGCTCAATCGGCTGCTGCGCGATTCCATGTTCACGCCGACGCGCGCGGAATCGGCGCTCTATCTGCCGCCGGTCGTCTGGCGCATGGCGCCGGCCGCCGCGCCGGCGTGGGAGCGCCTCGGCGCGTGGGGCCTGTCCGCTTTCGCGGGCGTGGTGATGATCGAGGCGTCGAAACAAATCTACGCCGCGCAACCGCTGTTGAAGGCGCGCGCCCGCGCCGTCCCAGCCGCCATCCGCCCCCACGGAATATAAGATCGGCGTACGAGCGCGGCGCGGCAACTCACTTCGTCAGCAGAAAGACCGCCTGTTCGCCGAACAGGTTGGCCGTGAAAAACCCGGCGCCGATGCCCCGCGCGCGCCCCGAAGAATCGAGCGACAGGCTGCGCTCGACGCGGAAGCCCATTTCGCCGCACAGCGCCACGAAATCCTTAATCGAACAGAGATGGATGTTGGGCGTGTCGTACCATTCGTGCGGCATCAGGTCGGATTTGGGCATCCGACCGCCGAACAGGAAGTCGAGCCGGATCCGCCAGTAGGCGAAATTGGGAAAACTGACGATCGCATGCCGGCCGATGCGCATCATGTGGCCGAGCACGTCGCGCGGCGCCACCATTGCCTGCAGCGTGTTGCTGAGGATGACGAAATCGAACGCGTCATCCGGATAGTCCTTGAGGTCGGTATCGGCATCGCCCTGGATCACCGACAGTCCCCGGCTGATGCACGCGTTCACGCCGGACATCGACAATTCGATGCCGCGGCCATCGACCTGCTTGAAGGTAGCGAGATATTCGAGCAGCGCGCCGTCGCCGCAACCGACGTCGAGAACCCGCGCGCGCGGTTCGATCATGTCGGCGATCAGCTGCAGGTCGATGCGCATGGCGCGCGAAATGTTCGTTTGCGCGCCCGCCCGTTCGTGGCTGGGGGCGGTCATCGCCCGTTTTTCCTCGGCAGCCCGCGATGCTCGGCGGCGCCGTCGAGAAAGCCCTCGAACACGCGATGGAATTCGGGCTCGTCGAGCAGAAAGGAGTCGTGGCCGTTGTCCGAGACGATCTCGGCGAAGCTGACATTGGCCGCGACTGCGTTGAGCGCGTGCACGATCTTGCGGCTTTCCTCGGTCGGGTAAAGCCAGTCGCTGGTGAACGAGATCAGGCAAAAGCGCGTCGCGGTGCCGCGGAACGCGTTGGCCAGCACCCCGCCGTAGCGCTCCGCCAGATCGAAGTAATCCATGGCGCGGGTGATGTAGAGATAGGAATTGGCGTCGAAGCGGTCGACAAACGTGCTGCCCTGGTGGCGCAGATAGCTTTCGATCTGGAAATCCGCGTCGAAGCCCCAGGTCACCGCGGCGCGGTTCTGCAGCTTGCGCCCGAATTTTTCCTGCAGCGCCTTTTCCGACAGATAAGTGATGTGCGCGGCCATGCGCGCGACCGCGAGCCCGCGGTGCGGCCGAGCGCCGCGCGCCGCATAATCGCCGCCGTGCCAGTCGGGATCGGCCATGATCGCCTGGCGGCCGACTTCGTGAAAGGCAATGTTCTGGGCGGTGTGGTGGGCGGCGGCCGCGATCGGCACCGCCGCGAACACGCGTTTCGGGTACAGCGCCGCCCATTCCAGCACCTGCATGCCGCCCATCGATCCGCCGGTGACGGCGAACAGGTTGTCGATGCCGAGGTGATCGACCAGCATCGCCTGGGCACGCACCATGTCGGCGATCGAAATGACCGGAAACGAAAGTCCCCACGGCTTACCGGTCGCCGGATTGATTTCCTTCGGCCCGGCGGTGCCCATGCAGCCGCCGAGAATGTTGGCGCAGATGATGAAATAGCGTTCCGTGTCCAGCACCTTGCCCGGCCCGACCATCATGTGCCACCAACCGTCCTTGCCGGTAACCGGATGCGGCTCGGCGACGAATTGATCGCCGGTCAGCGCGTGACACACCAGAATGGCGTTGGAGCGGTCGGCGTTGAGCCGGCCGTAGGTCTGATAGGCGACGGTAAAGTCGACAAGCTCGACGCCGCAGTCGAGGCGGAGCGGCCTTTCGCGCCCGAGGCGAACCTGATGCCCCGGCAGCGGACGCGAGACCCGGGACGGTTCATTGCGCGACGGATCGGAAGAAGTGGTGGCGGTCATCGTTCCCGCGCGATCACGCCCAAGAAAACCCATGAACGGCCCCATTGCTAGGAAGGGGGGTGCCAAGAGTCAACGTTTTCTTTGATTTTGCTCTTTGAATCGAAGAAGGCGAGCGTTATCACTAGCGGGCCGCCGACCATTTCCCCGTCCCGAAAATAACCGATTCGAGCCCCGTCCATGAGCCCGCGCCGCGTCTCCCTCGCTTCCTTGCGCCGGCGGATCGACCGGATCGACGCGGCGATCCACGCCCTTCTGATCCGGCGCACGACCGTGGTCGAAGCCGTCAAGGACCTGAAGAAAAACGAGCGGGTCAAGATCAGGCCGGGCCGCGAGGCGGAGATCGTCTATCGCCTGGTCCGCCGCCACAAAGGCCCTTTTCCGGTCACCGAACTGGTCCGCATCTGGCGCGAACTGATCGTCGCCACGCTCCGCTTCGAAGGCCCGTTTTCCGTCGCGGTCTTCGCGCCGCACGGCCACGGCGGAATTTGGGACTTGGCGCGCGACCAATACGGCTCGTTCACCCCGATGACCCGCCACGAGGGCGCGCGCGCCGTCATCCGCGCGGTCGCCGATCATCGCGCCGCCGTCGGCGTGCTGCCGCTTCCGGCGGTCGACGAGGAGGAACCGTGGTGGCCCGATTTGATGCCGGGCCGGGCCGACAAGCGCGAGCGGATCTGGATCATCGCGCGGCTGCCGTTCGCCAGCGCGGGCAACGCGCGCGGAGCCGGCCTCGGCGCCTTCGCCGTCGCCCCGGCCATGCCCGACCCTTCGGGGCGCGACCGCACCTGTCTCGGCGTCGCAACCGACGGCAACGTCGGCCACGACGCGCTCGAACGCGCCTTCGTCAAGGCGCGGCTCGGCCGGCCCGAATTGATCGGGATCGAAGATCCGCGTTCGGCTTCCGGCGACTTGTGGTTCGCCGACGTGCCGGGTTACGTGCGCGAGGACGATCCGCGGCTGGCCGCTCTGGCGAATGCTCTCGGGAATTCCGTGTCTCGCCCGCCGACCGGCGGGACCGCGCGCGTCGCGATCCTCGGCGCCTACGGCGAGCCGTTGACCCCCGCCGACATCGCGCCCCGCGCCACCACGCGCGGCAAACGAAAAGGGCGTCGGTCGTGAACACGTCGCCCAAGGCCCCCCCGCCCAAAGGACCCGCGCCGCGCCCCGGCGTTCTCTTGGTCGCGCCCTACGTGGGTGGCGAATCCGCGATCGAGGGGCTGGAGCGGGTCGTCAAGCTCTCCTCCAACGAAAACGCGTTCGGCCCGAGCCCGATGGCGATGGAAGCCTACGCGCGACTCGCGCCCGACATCCATCGCTATCCCGACGGCGGGTGCAAGACATTGCGCCGCGCGCTCGCGGCCGCCTGGAACCTGCCGGCGGAGCGGATCGTGTGCGGAGCCGGTTCGGACGAGCTGATCGCGCTGCTGGCGCGGGCTTACCTCGGCCCCGGCGACGAGGCTCTTTACTCCGAGCACGAGTTCCTGATGTATCCGATCGCGACCGAAGGCACCGGGGCCAAGGCGATCAAGGTCAAGGAAACCAACCTGACGGCGGACGTGGACGCGTTGCTCGGCGCCGTCACGCCCGCCACCAAGATGGTGTTTCTCGCCAACCCCAACAACCCGACCGGTACGTATCTTCCAGCCGCCCGGGTGCGCGCGTTGCGCGACCGGCTGCCCGATCGCGTGCTGCTGGTTTTGGACGCGGCCTACGCCGAATTCGTGACCCGCGCCGATTACACCGCCGGCAGCGAACTGGTGGAACCTGATGGCAACGTGGTCGTCTTGCGTACGTTCTCGAAGATCTATGGGCTCGGCGGCTTGCGCCTCGGCTGGGCTTTCTGTCCGGTCGCCGTCGCCGACGTTCTCAACCGCATGCGCGGACCCTTCAACGTCTCCTCCGCGGCGCAGGCCGCGGGCGCGGCGGCGCTCGCCGACACGGCGTTCGTCGCCAAGGTGCGCGCCCACGTCGAAACCTGGCGCGAATGGACCGCCGCCGAAGCCCGCCGGCTCGGCCTCGAGGTCACGCCCGGGGTCGGCAATTTCCTATTGATTCATTTTCCGCGCCAGACCGGCCGCGACGCGGCGGCGGCCGACGCCTTTCTCAAAAGCCGGGGCGTAATCGTGCGGCGCATGGAACGCTACGGCCTGCCCCAGGCCCTCAGAGTCACCATCGGACGCGAAGATGAAATGCGCGCCTTCGCCGCCGCCCTGGCCGATTTCGTCCACCGGGGCTAAGGTTTCGCCATGATCGCCAGGAAGAAAAGCCAGACCAAATCCGCGCCCCTATTCGGCCGCGTTGCTTTGATCGGCATCGGCCTGATCGGGTCCTCGCTCGCGCGCGTCGTGCGCCGCGAAGGCCTCGCCCGTCACGTCGCGATCGCCACCCGCCGCCAGAAAACCCTCGCCGCCGCCAAGCGCCTGAAGCTGGGCGACAGCTACACGACCGATCCGGCCCGAGCGGCGAGGGACGCCGAACTGGTGGTGATCTGCACGCCCATGAGCGCCTACGCCGAAGTCGCCCGGGCGATCGCGCCGGCGCTGAAAGCCGGCGCCATCGTCAGCGACGTCGGCTCGGTCAAATCGCCGGTCGCGCGCGACATCGGCGCCCTGCTGCCCCGAGGCGTCCACCTGGTTCCCGGCCACCCCATCGCCGGCACCGAACATTCGGGGCCCGAGGCCGGGTTCGCCGAATTGTTCCGGGGCCGCTGGTGCATCCTCACCCCCAGCGCCCGGACCGACCGGAGTGCGGTCGCGAGGGTTGCCGAGCTGTGGCGCCGCGCGGGATCGCGGATCGCGACCATGGACGCGGCCCACCACGACCGGGTACTGGCCATCACCTCGCACCTGCCGCACCTGATCGCCTACACCATCGTCGATACGGCCGCGCAACTGGAAAAGGACCTCCAGGGCGAAGTCATCAAATTCTCGGCGTCCGGCTTTCGCGACTTCACGCGCATCGCCGCGTCCGACCCGGTGATGTGGCGCGATATTTTTCTCGCCAACCGCGAAGCGGTGCTGGACATCCTGCAGCGTTTCTCCGAGGACCTGACCGCCTTGCAGCGGGCGATCCGCCGGGGCGACGGCGCGATGCTGCAGGGGACCTTCACCCGCACCCGCGCCATCCGCAAGGGCGTCATCGACGCCAAGCAGGCGTGATGTCGAAGCAAGCGCCGATGCCGCCGAAACCGAACGCCGACGACAAGGATCTCAAGGCCGCGCTCAAGACGGCCGAAGCGGCGCTCGAAGCCGCGATCCGTCGCGAACGCGACAACGCCGCCGCTGTCCAGCGCCGGATCGCCGAGGTCGTGCACGATATCAAGAATCCCGTCACCGCCCTGCTCGCCAACATCGAAATTCTGCGCAAGGAGTCCTTGGGGCCGCTCGGCGACGCCCGCTACAAGGCACTCGCCGACTCGATGCACGAATCCGGCTCGCGGCTGCTGGAATATTGCCAGGGATTGCTCGACGATTTCCTGCGCGACTCCCGACAACGGCAAAACGAAGCGCCACCGAACGACATCCGGGAAACGCCGCGGACCGTGGACGCGGCGGCGATGGTGCGCGAAATCGTCGCGCTCAATCAAGCGCTGGCCGAGGAACGCGGTATCCGCCTCGACGCCAAAATCGCTCCCGATTTTCCGCCCATCCACACTCTGCCGACTCATTTGCACCGGGCGCTGACCAATCTCGTCTCCAACGCCCTCAAGTTCACGCCCCGCGGCGGCAAGGTAATCGTTGACGCCCACCTCGACGCGGACAAGAACGCGGTGGTGCTGGTGGTGCGCGACACCGGGCCCGGCCTGACGGCGACCGACATCCTTCGGCTGCTGCGCTATGGCGCACCGACCCAATCGGAACACGGCGAAAGCGGCGCCGGCCTCGGCCTCGCCAACGTTGTCCATTTGGTCCGCGAGGCGGGCGGCGACGTCGAGATCGAGGGCGGGCGAAGCCAAGGCACCGCCATCATCCTCAAGTTCCCGCACGAGCTGACGCGCGTGGCGGCGTGATTTCGGCTACAGCCGCACGCCCGCGCCGGCGCGGGCCTTTTCCCACGATTCGTCGCCCTTGAGTTCGAACACGATGCTTTCGTCGGCGGGCGCGATCAGCCAATCGCCGCGCTCGATCTCGCCTTCGAGCTGCCTCGGGCCCCAGCCCGAATAGCCGAGCGCGAACAGATAGCGCTTGGGCCCGATGCCGAAGGATACCGCCTCGATCGCCGACGGCGCCATCGACCACGCGAACGGCCCCGCCACCTTGCGGCTGAGCGGATCGTCGAAATCGGTCGTGTGCAGGACGAAACCGTGCCTCGTCTCCACCGGGCCGCCGTAATGAACGACCAGATCGCCGCCCTGCGCGCCGCCTTCCAGGCCGAAGCCCTTCAGGAAATTCTTGATCGACGCGCTGCCGGTGACGCGGTTCACGATCAGCCCGAACGCGCCCTTGGCGTCGTGGGAAATCATGTAGACGACCGATTTCTGGAAGCGCGGGTCCTGAATTTTGGGCGCGGCGACCAGAAGCTGCCCGGCGAGGTAGACGTCGGTCGTCTTGCCGCCCGAAATATCATCCGAATGGCCGGGCGCCGGAATCGCGACGGCGAGCGCCGCAGCCGCCAGCCTCAAGGCGCGAACGAGTCGCCGGGCGCGCAAACCGCGCATACGCAAGGCTACCACGCCAACGCGGGCACGGTCAGCAACGCGACCGGTCCGACGTAAAGCCGCCGTTCCTGCAGCGAAATCGGCAAAGTAAGATAGGGCCGGCCGCCTTCGTCGCGCCGCGCCAGCGCCGTCAGCGCCACCTTGGCCGCGAACGCGTTGGTCCCGCTCACGGCGCCCGCGTCGCGCAGCGCGTCGATGGTTTCCGAATAGCCCTCGATGCGCGCGGTAAACGCCCCGACCGGCTGGAAGGCGCCGTCGAGCGCCAGCGTGCCCTCGCCCGCCAGCGCCAGCGCGCCCCAGCGCCCTTCGACGCGGGAAAGCTCGATGGTGCCGCCGTCGTCGCGCCAGCGGCCAAACACGTCGCGCCAGCGGGCGAACGCGTCGCGCCCCTCCTCGACCGCGAGCCGTCCCCGTACTTCGCCCGCGACCGCGATCCGCGCGATCTCGTCGCCGAGCGGCAGTCGCATGGCGTGCGGCGGACGAAAAGCCTCGACCGACCACGCGAATGTCTGGCTCGGCCGCGCGTGTTCCGGGCGCGAATCGGCTAGCGCGGCCGCGGCCGGGCGCCAATCGGCGCGCAGCCGTCCGACCGTAATATCCTTTTCCGCGACACGCCCGTGAACGCGGATGCCGTCCGCCCGCAGCGCAAGGGCGGAAATGCCCGCCCCCGAAATTCCGGCCTCGAGCGCAAACGCGCGCGACGACACGGTCCAGCGCGCAAGCCCCGAAGCGTCGGCAGGGGCGATCGCGTGGGTTCCGCTTAAGTCCAGCGTGACGCGGTCGAGCGACCACGGACGCGCGGAAAACACGGCGCGGTCCGGGCGCCAAATCCAGGTTCCGGACGGAAGCGCGACCGTCGCGCTCGGCGCCAGCAGTCGCGCGTCGAAGCGGAACGGAAACCCGCCGAGCGCGATGTCGGCATAGGCGACGGCGATTCCTTGCACTTGGCGCGCGGCGATGAAGGCGCGTACGCCGTCGGCGAAACGCCCGGCAGCGTAGACCCAACCCGCGCCGTAGAGGGCCGCGAGCGCCGCCGCCAGGCCGAGGACGATGGCGATTCGGTGCGCGCGAGAATCCGCCGCGCGCGCGTCGCCGGCTGGTTCGGATGAGGTCATCGGATCACCGGCGCTTCTTATAGAACGTTGCCAGGGCGGGCGCGAGACTTTACGGTCCTTGTCGCCCCTTGCCGTTGCCGCGCGATGCCCGAAACCGCCGCCCACCCGACATCGCCCTGGTTCCGCTTCGCGCCCGCGTTTTTCGTGGTGATGTGGAGTTCGGGCTTCATCTTCGCCAAGCTCGGAACGCCGTACACCGAACCGTTCACTTTTCTCTTCGTCCGCTTTGCCATCGTCGCGGTTTTATTCGGGTTGCTCGCGCTCGCGGTCCGCGCGCGTTGGCCCGCCACGTGGCGCGAGGCCGGACACATCGCCGTCGCCGGCATGCTGGTGCAGGGCCTTTACTTGAGCGGCGTCTTCTGGGCGATCAGCCGCGGGCTCGGCGCCGGAATCGTCGCGCTGATTATGGGATTGCAGCCGATGCTCACCGCGGCCGCCGCCGGGATGGTCCTCGGCGAAAGAGTCACGCTTCGGCAATGGATCGGGCTCGCCGTCGGGTTCGCCGGAGTCGCGCTGGTGGTGACGGACCGGGACACTTCCGGCCTTGAAAACACGGCCGCGCTCGTCGCCAACGGCGTCGCCCTGTTCGCGCTCGCCGCCGGCGTGCTCTACCAGAAGCGCCACGCCGTCGCCATGGACCTGCGCTCGGGTTCCGCGATCCAGTTCGGGGCCTCCGCCTTGCTGGTGGGCGCGGGCGCGATCCTGACCGAGGACATGCGCGTCGCGTGGACCGGCGAATTCGTCCTCGCCCTGGCGTGGCTGGTGCTGGCGTTGTCGCTCGCGAACTCCCTCGTCCTGCTCTCGCTGATCCGGCGCGGCGCGGCGGCCAAGGTGTCGAGCCTCTTCTACCTGGTGCCGGCGGTGACCGCGCTGATGGCTTTCGCCCTCTTCGACGAGCGCCTGAGCCCGATCGCGCTGGTCGGCATGGTCGTCGCCACCCTCGGCGTGGCGATGGCGACGCGAAACTGGCCATGACTGGCGCGCGCAACAAGGATTTCTGGGTGTTCGGCTACGGCTCGCTCATGTGGCGGCCGGGGTTCCGCTACCGGGAGCGCCGCGCCGCCCGGCTCTACGGTTTCCATCGCGCGCTTTGCGTCAATTCCGTGCGCTATCGCGGCACGTTGAAAAAACCCGGCTTGGTGCTGGGCCTCGACCGCGGCGGCTCGTGCGTCGGGCGCGTGTTCCGGGTCGCGGCCAAGGACTTCGCGCGGGTCATGGCCTACCTGCACGCGCGCGAAATGCCGCGCAAGGTGTACAACCCGCGCTGGCTTCGGGTCGAGACGCCCAAGGGACCGGTGCGGGCCTATACCTTCGTCGTCCGGCGCGACCACCCCCAATACACGGGCCGGCTTTCGCTCAAGGCCATGGTGCGAAAGATCCTCGCCGGACGCGGCATCGGCGGCACGTGCCTGGACTACGTGCGCGAGACCGTGCGTCACATGGACGAGCTCGGCGTCGGCGACACGCCGCTGCACCGCGTGCTCGCGGCCGCCGAGAAGGCGGCGAAGACAACGAAAAAGCGGCGCTGAACGCCCCTCACTCGCGCTTGGAAGCCGCCGTCACGCGCATTTCGAATACGTGCAGCTGGTGCAGACGTCGCAGCCTTCCTGGCGGATCAGGGCGGCCTCGGCGCACTTGGGGCATTGGCGGAGCCGCGCCGACGGCACTTGGCCCTCGCCGCCGCCGGCCGCGACCTTCGGCAGGCGCGCTTCATGCGCCTTGTGCGCGCCTGCCTCGGGCGGGCTGAGGAACCCGATCGCGATCATGTGGTTTTCGATCACCTCGCCGATGGCGGCGAGCAGCGACGGCACGTAGCGCCCGCCCATCCATTGCCCACCGCGCGGGTCGAACACCGCCTTCAGCTCCTCGATCACGAACGACACGTCGCCGCCGCGGCGGAAGACGGCAGAGATCATGCGCGTCAACGCCACCGTCCAGGCGAAATGCTCGACGTTCTTGGAATTGATGAAGATCTCGAACGGCCGGCGGCGGCCGTCCTGGATCACGTCGTTGATGGTGATGTACATGGCGTGGTCGGATTCCGGCCAACGTACTTTATAAGTCCCTCCCTGCAACACCTCCGGCCGGTCGAGCGGCTGGGTCATGTAGACGATCGCGCCCGAATCGCCCGTGTTCTTCGAAAGGGCGTCCCTCGGCCGCGCCTTGGGCAGCGGCGCACCGAGGGGCAGCTCCGGCTGCGAGTCCTTGGCGGCGGATTTGGTTTCCAGCACCGCGCCGGTGATCTCGTTCGGCCGATAGGTGGTGCAGCCCTTGCAGCCGAGATCGTAGGCCTGCTGGTAGATGTCCTTGAAGCCCTCGAACGAGATGTCCTCGGGGCAGTTGATGGTCTTGGAAATCGAACTGTCGACGTGGCGCTGCACCGCCGCCTGCATGACCAGATGGTCGGCGGGCAACAACGCCTGGGTGTCGACGAAGTAATCGGGGAGCGGCGCGTCGTCGCCGAACGTGCGGCGGTAGAGGCGATAGGCGTAATCCGACACCTGCTCCTCGCGCCGGGTGCCGTCGGGCATCAGGACGTGGCGGGTGTAGGCGAAGCTGAACACGGGTTCCAGGCCGGACGACACGTTGTCGGCGAAGAGCGAGATGGTGCCGGTGGGCGCGACCGAGGTCAGCAACCCGTTGCGGATGCCGTCGCGGGCGATCGCCGCGCGCACGTCGTCGTCGAGCGCCTTGACCGTTTCGGAAGCGAGGAACTTCTCCCGATCGAACAGAGGGAACGCGCCCTTTTCGGCGGCCAGCTCCGCCGAGGCGAGATAGGCCGCGCGCTGGACGGTCTTCATCCAGCTTTCGGTCAGCCGCACCGCCTCGCGCCCGCCGTAGCGCGCGCGGCACATGATGAGCGCGTCGGCCAACCCGGTGATGCCGAGCCCGATCCGGCGCTTGGCCTTGGCCTCGTGTTCCTGCTGCGGCAGCGGAAAAGCGGACACGTCAATGACGTTGTCGAGAAAGCGCACCGCCGTGCGCGCGAGCCGGTCGAGCGCGGCCGTATCCAGGTGCGCGTCGGGGGTGAACGGCCGATGGACCAGGCGGGCGAGATTGATCGAGCCCAAGAGGCACGCGCCGTAGGGCGGCAGCGGCTGCTCGCCGCACGGGTTGGTGGCGTGGATGGTTTCGCAGTACGCCAGGTTGTTCATGCGGTTGATGCGGTCGATGAAAATCACGCCCGGTTCGGCGTAGGCGTAGGTCGCGCGCATGATCCGGTCCCACAGCTCGCGCGCGCGCAAACTGCGGAACACGGTGCCGCCGAAGGAAAGCTCCCATGCCGCGTCTTCCTTGACCGCCCGCATGAAGGCGTCGGTGACGAGGACCGAGAGGTTGAACATGCGGAGCCGCCCCGGCTGGCGCTTGGCTTCGATGAAATCCTCGATGTCGGGATGGTCGCAGCGCATCACCCCCATCATCGCGCCGCGGCGCGAGCCGGCGCTCATGATGGTCCGGCACATGGCGTCCCACACGTCCATGAAGGTGAGCGGGCCGGAGGCGTCGGCGCCGACGCCCTTGACCGGCGCGCCCTTGGGCCGGAGCGTCGAGAAGTCGTAGCCGATGCCGCCGCCCTGCTGCATGGTCAGCGCCGCTTCCTTGAGGTGCTCGAAGATCCCGCTCATGTCGTCGGGGATCTGGCCCATGACGAAGCAGTTGAAGAGGGTGACGCGCCGGCCCGACCCGGCGCCGGAAAGAATCCGTCCCGCCGGCAGGAACTGGAAATCCGCGAGCGCCTCGGCGAAGCGCGCTTCCCAAAGGGCGGGCTCCCGTTCGACCGAGGCGGCCGCGCGCGCGACGCGCGCCCAGGTGTCGGCGATGGTCTTGTCGAGCGGATGGCCTTCCGCCGACTTCAGGCGATACTTCATGTCCCAGATTTGCTGGGAAACGGCGGAAACCTGGCTCATGACCGGACCGTGGGGGGACGCTCGATCGACCGGGCCGCGCCCGGTTCAAAACTCATTGAAACATAAGGAATTTTATCAAATTCTAGGGGCCCGCTCAAATCCGGTCAAGATTAATGTTCTCTAAACGTTTCACAGGGTTTTCCCGGCATTTCTCCGCCGCCACCCCGCGATCCGCAACCCGGAGCCGCCTTTATCCCCGTTATCCCGAGGGGGCGAACAACATTGTCCACAGAGGTTCGGCCCGCGCGCGGGAGGGAATGCATATTGCGGCGCGTCAACTCGCCGCAAGCCCATGACCTTCAGATTATGAGGCCCATCAGGGAGATATTTCCCGTTTGTGATTTCAAAAAATTGCGCGTTCGTCGGCGGCCCGTATTGCGCCCGTGTTGCGACTATGATGCAACGTCACGCAGGGTGCTCCACCAGCACTGACAACACCCCTTCTAGCGCGGTGAAAGCTCCGACGAAAAACATGCACCCATCATTATAAAACATGTCCTTCTGTAATTTTTCTTTTTCCGGGTCCGGGGCGCCCATGATCAGCATCGCCGTTGGATGAGCAAATTTCGATAACAGTTTGTAGTCGACATTGAAATGACCCCCAAAACCACATGCTGAAGCTGCATCACGAACCTGTTTGTATGAGCCCTCCAAAGATTCAATTCCCTCTGATGCAGCCCGCGTAGAGATATCCTGCTTTGCATTTGCGATGGAATTCAGCCAGTCATTACCCTGCGAGGTGATCTTTCCCCATTTTGTAAACGCATCATATATGCCGACGACATCCCGGCCAGCATCCTCGTAAAAAGCGCGGGTATTTTCCTTGCTTTGAGCGCAGTAAATTGACCACACAGAGATTTCAAGAAGATTTCTTGCGCGCCAAGCAAGCAGCGATGACTCCGATCCAGAATCCTCGTATGCCTTCTTGAGAGCAAGGTATTCAGAGAAGTTCTTGAAGGACAATGCGCCAAGAACTTGAATCTGCCATGCCTCATGCCCGTTGTGGTTAGCAGCCAATTGGCGAATCTTTTGATTAATAGCGCCCCATCTTCCGGACGACTTTATTTTCTCTGCCGCGGCTATATGTGTCGTCAATTCAGAATCCATTGTTCATCCTAACAGCCTCGCCTCGACGAGGGCCATGGCCTTCTGGTGGTCGGGCGACGGGAACAGATGGCCATAGCGCTCCAAGGTCATCCGCACCGTGGTCTGATCCATGAAAGTCACCGCGCCAACGGGAACTCCGCCGGGTCGTCGGTCCAGGGATCGAAGATCGCGGCGCCCGAATCGCGGACGTCCCTCACGTTCCGCGTGACCAGATAAAGATCGTTCTCGATCGCGGTCGCGGCAATCAGCGTGTCGATCACCGGCGGCGCCCTGCCGGCGGCACGCTGGAGCGCGCCGCTGATCCGTCCCCACCGTCGCACCACGGCGTCGTCGAGAGAGACGACGCGCCCCGCGAAGCGCGTTTCGAGGGCGGCGACCGCCGCCGCAAACCGTCGGCGCGCGGGCGAACCCAAGGGCAGGTTTTCGATGCCCTTATCGTATTCGCCGAGCGAGAGAATACTGATGAACAGCCGGTCTTCGGCCTGTTCCCTCGCCCAGGCCGCGACCTTCGGATCGCACCGGGAACCGGCGAGTTCGGAAACGACGTTGGTGTCGAGCAGCCAGCCGATCACAGAACGACGTCCCGCCCCCGGTCCGGCTCGCGGCGGATGTCGATTTCGGCGAGCGCCGTGCCTTGGAGAAAATCGGCCAAGGATTGCCGGGGCCCTTCCGCCGGCAAAAGCCGTTTCAGTTCCTCGACCGCGATGACGACGACCGCGTCCTTGCCGCGATAGGTGACGCGCTGCGGCCCCTGCGCGCGGGCGCGCCGCACGACCTCGCTGAACTTGGCCTTGGCGTCTTCCAGTTTCCAGGCCCGGAGAGTCCGAACCTTTGCCGTTTCGGCACGGAAGCGGGCACGGCGAACCTTGCCCTTCCGTTGGCGTCCGGCGCTGGTTTTCCGTTCGACGCTCACAACGGCTTCCTTGTATCTGGTCAGATAGTCAGATGTTACGCGCGACCGTCGATAGGCGCAAGGAAAATGCCCATGGTCGGGCCTCGGCTTTCGCGCGGCCCGGACACCGCCGTCAGCGTTCCTCCGGCGCCTTCAGGTGCCGGAACTGGAACAGCAGCAGGACGTCATAGACGATCTTGAGGGCGCCGCAGATCACCAGTGGCCACCCCTGGAACGCGGCGGCAAGCAGGCCGCCGGCCAAGGCCGGGCTCGCCGCCGCCGCCAGGCTGCGCGGCACCGAGGTCACGCTCGCGGCCGCGGCCCGCTCGGGCGGGGTGACGACCGCCATCACATAGGACGAGCGCGTCGGCACGTCCATCTGCGACAGCGCGGCGCGAACGAGAAGAAGGGCGAGCGCGACCGGCAGGGTCGGCGCGAACGCCGCCAGGATCAGGCACACGCTCGAGGGGATGTGCGTGAACACCATCGTGTTGACCAGCCCGATATGCCGCGCCAGCCACGCGGCGACGGGAAACGAGAACGCCGCGAGCACGCCGGACGCGAAGAAAAAGGCGCTGGCCGCCGCGAGCGACATGTCGAACCGCTCGAACAGCCAGAGCGCGAGCAGCGACTGCACGACGAACCCGCCGGCGAACGCATCGAGGCTGAACAGGGCCGCGAGCTTGTAGACAACGCGCCGCGAGGGGCCGAGGGCGGCCGAGGCGCCCGTATCCGGCGACGGCGGACGGGGTGGAACGCGCGCGTACATCAGGCCGGCGGCCAGTCCGAGCGCCGCGTAGGCGGCGAACATGAGCTTGAATCCGAGGAGCGGATCGGTCGCGGCCGTTCCCAGGAAATCCGGCACCGCCGCCGCCAGCGCGCCGACCGATCCCGCGAGCGCCCCGACCAGGCTGTAACGGGCGAACGCACGGGTGCGGTTCCGATCCTCGACCTCGCGCGCGAGCACCGCGTGTTCGAGCGGCACGAAAACGCTGACGCTGCCCGACGACGGATTGATCGTGCCGGCGAAGGCCACCATGAGCAGCACGGCGTAATCGTGAACGACGGCGAACGCCGCGCCGGACGCGATCATGAGAACGGCCGCGGCCAGCAGCAACCGCCGATGATCGTGGCGGGCGCCGAGATATCCGACGGCGAGCGTCAACAGCGCCGAACCGAGCAGCGCCGCCGTCGCCAGGATTCCGACCTGGAGCGGCGTCAACCCGAGCGCGATCAGGTACGCCGGCAGCAGCACGGCGGCGAACCCGTCGCCGACATCGCGCAGGGCGCGGCCGGCGAACAGATATGCCGTAGCGGGAACGGATCCCATCAGGTTGCGCGGTTCCGAAGCGCCGGAAAACGTTCCCGCGCCTCGGCCGCGAGGCGGGCGGAGGCTTCCTCGATGCGCCGCTCAAGCTCGGCGGTGAAGGGCTTGCGGTCCATGCCTCGCGGCATCGGTTCCAGGATCTCGATGGTGATGACGCCAGGATATTTCCGGAAACTCCGCCGTCCCCAGAACAACCCCGAGTTGAGCGCGACCGGGAACACCGGCGCGTCGGTCGCGTCGTAAATCGCGAACACGCCCGGCTGATAGGGACGGTGCGCGCCGGGCGGAACACGTGTCCCTTGCGGGAAAATCACCACTTGGCGGCCTTCGGCGAGGCGCTCCTTGGCCGCGGCCGCGACCTCCTTGAGCGCGCGCAGGCCGGCGCGACGGTCGACCACCACCTGGCGCGTCTTGGTCGCGTACCAGCCCCAGAACGGAATCCGCATCAGTTCCTTCTTCAGCACGTAGGCCGGATCGGCGACCAACGCATAGAACGCCATGGTGTCCCACGCCGACTGGTGCTTGCAGGCGAACACGGCGGCGCCCTTCGGAATGCGTTCCAGCCCGCGCACTTCCCAGCGCAACCCGCAGATTCCCGCGAGCGCGCCGAACACCAGCCGCTGCCACAGGCGCACCGCCTCCTGAAACACGGCGCGCGGAAACGGCAACAACACCCAATAAGTGAAAAGTCCGAACGCCGTCAGCGCGAAGAAGTAGACGTTGAACACGAGCGACCGGATCGCGATCACGGTCGCCCTCCCCGCGGGCCGCCGCCCAGCGCCCGCGCGGCGTCGCGCAGCCGGTAGCGCGTCCAGGCGAACAGGTACTTATGGTACTCCCCGGCGACCAGCCCGAGCGTGCCGGGCCATGCCCACCAATCCGGCTTGACGTTTTCCGAAAACACCGGGTGCGGGATCACGGTCGCCTCGGGCAGCGCGCGGCGGAATTCGAGCAGGCTGCGCGGCATATGGTAGGCCGAAGTGACGAGCCGGAGCGAGCGGACGCCTTCGGCCCGGGTCCACGCCGCCGTCTCGCGCGCGTTGGCCGCGGTGTTGACGGCATCGCCGATCGCCACCCGCCCCTCGATTCCGGCCCGGTCGCGGCGCGACGCCAGCAGCAACCGCTGCACGTCGAGGCCGCGATAGACACCGGACACGAACAGCTTGCCGGCGCGGCCCCGCACCAGCAGATCGAGCCCGGCGTCCAGCCGCCCGCTGCCGCCGGTCAGCACCACCACCGCGTCGGTGGCGCCGCCATCGTCGTCGAGCCGGTCGGGAATCAGGGCGGCGAAGCGCGCGAGTCCCGCGATCCAGGCAAGCGCGAGGGCGAACCCGACCACGCCGCCGACGCGGGCCGCGCGCCCGATCCGCATGCCTGTCCGCGACGGAGGCGCGGCGGAGGCGGCGGTTTCGTCGTTCACAGCATCCTCGCCAGCGAGGCATGCACGGTGACGCGCGCCGTTCCCATCGCGGTCAGCGCCACCAGCACCGGCAACAGGCCGATCGCCACCCAATGCATGAGCGAAAACGTCACCTCGGGCAGTATCCCGCCGCTTTCGCGGCCGAACAGGATGCCGATCGCCGCCAGCGCCGGAATCGCGAGCGCGAGGCCGATGGCGCCGCCCTTCAGCCCGAGCGCCAGCGCGCGGGCCGCGAACTGGCGCGCGATATAGGAGTCGCGCGCGCCGATCAGGTGCATGACCTCGATCGCCTCGTGGTGGATCGACAGTCCGGTGCGGGTGGTGAAGATCACGGTGCCGACCGTCACCGCCAGCACGAAGCCGAGCACGGCGAGCGCGGTCGCCTCGACCGCGCGCAGCAGCGCCAGCAGCCGGCCGAGCCAGGCGCGGTGGTCGTCGACCGCCGCGCCGGGAACGGCGGCCGCGATCCGGGCACGCAGCAGGTCGACGTCAGGCTTGGCGTTGGGATCGGTCCGCACGTCGATCAACCGCGGCATCGGGATGTCGCCGACGACGGCGCGGCCGATCCACGGTTCGACCAACGCCGCGAGATCTTCCTCGGCAAGCGGTTCGGCGGAAATCACGCCCGGCGTTTCGCGCAGCAACGCGAGCACGACCGCGAGTCGGGCGTCGTCGCCTTTTTCGGCCGCCGGCAGCTGCACGGTGAGCGTGCCGCTGGCGCCCTTGTCCCAGCGCCCCGCCACCTGATGGACCGCGATCGCAAGCGCGAATGCGAGCACGGCGAGAAAAACCATGAACGCCACCAGCCACGGCAGGAACCGGTCCTGTGCGTCGCGTTCGAGCGAAAGGTCGGTGCGGCGAGCGAACATGGCCGCTACGACACCCCCTTGAGGATCCACTCGCGCGCGGCCTTGCCCATAGGCCGCGGGGATTCGCCCGCGGCGGCGCGGGACGCGGCGGACCCGGGCGTGTCCGTCGAAAGCTGGCC
>VGZQ01000005.1 GCA_016872535.1 Rhodospirillales bacterium
CGGAGGCGGCGGAGGCGGTGGCGGCGGCGGTGGAGCAGCCGCAGGTTTTGGCGGTGGCGGTGGCGGCGCAGCCTCGGTTTTCGGCGGCGGCGGCGCAGCCTGTTGTTCGTCGTCGGAGAGGATCCTCCGGATGGAGGAAAGGATGTCCTCCATCGACGGTTCTTGGCCGGTTTGTGCGCTCTGATCGCCCAACGATTCACCCTAGCGGCGCGCTGATCCCGCGCCTTGTCCCCATCGGTTTCTTTTACCCCAAGCCGTCATTCGGCGCCACCCTTGACGGACGTTCCGAACCACCTGTCCCGCGATTCGTCGTAGTTAACGACCGGATCGTAGAGATCGACCTTGAGTCCCATGCGCTCGGCGGTGAGCAGCCCGATCGCCGATTTAAGCTCAAATGCCGCCACCAATTCGTCGCGCTGAGCCCGGACGTGATTGACCTTGGCGTCGAGCAATTCCTGTTCCGCGTTGAGCACATCGAGCACGGTGCGCGAGCCGACGGCGGCTTCCCGCTCGACCCCCTCGAGGGCGACGGTGGCCGCCTTGATCTGCGAATCGAACGAATCGACCCGGGCCCGGGCCGACAGCAGGGTATCCCAGGCGCGGGTCGCGGTCTGGACCGCGTCGCGGCGTTCCTTGTCGATCAGGTTCTGGCGCTCGGCCGCCGTCTGCTTGGCGCCGCGCACCTTGGCGTAAGTCGCCCCCGCCTCGTAGAGCGGCATCGAGAACTTGAGCTTGGCTTCGAGATTGGAGATGCGCGAGCTTTCGTTCGAGGATTCCCAATCCTTCCCGGCCGACGCCACGATGCGGAACGTGGGCAGCAATTCGCCCTCGGCGCCATCGACCCGGTCCTTCGCCGCTTTCTGGTCGAACTCGGCGGCGATCACCGCCGGGTTCTGGACCGCCGCGTCGCGGATTGCCTTGTCCTTGTCCTCGGGCAAGCGGTCCGGCGAGGCGGGCAAGGCCGGGGCGGCCGGTGGCGCGGCGCCGATCACCTTGACGAAGGACGCGCGCGCGATTTCGAGGTCGCCTTCGGCCTTGATCCGGTCGGCGGTGGCGCGAGCAAGGCGAGCCTCGGCCTGAAAGACGTCGGTACGGGTGATTTCGCCGACTTGGAAACGGTCGCGGGTGGCTTCGAGCTGGCGGCGCAGAACCTGTTCGTTGTTGACGTTGAGATCGAGAACCGCGATTTCCCGGTACAGATCGAGATACGCGATCGCCGCATCGAGCAATACCCGCTGTTCGACGGCGACCAGACGCGCCCGCTCGGCCTTGACGTTGTTTTCCGCCTCCGACGTCGCCGCCCGGGTGCGGCCGCCGCGATAGAGCGGTTGCGTGAGTTCGAGTTTGGTGCTTTTCGGCTCGCGATGCTGCAGGGCCGGACTCGATGATGACGGGATATTCGTTTCGTAACGCGACGTGCCCGCGTCGGCGGTCATGTCCACGGTCGGACGCCAGCCGGCGAGCGCCTGCGGCACCTGTTCGTCGGTGGCCCGAACGCGCGCGCGCTGTGCCAGCAATTGCGGGTTGTTGCGGTAGGCTTCGGCCAACGCGTCCTCGATTCCCTGGGCGCGCGCGCCGAACGGAAAGGCGCCCGCCGCGACCGCGCACGCAAGCGCGCAGCCGACCGTCGCCAGGTTGTTCGCGAATTTCGCCAACGTCATTACCCGCCTTGGCCGGAGGCTCGAAGCGTTCGGCACAGCCTTAATCCCCTTTTGCCACAACATATTGTGGCTTCGAGGGAATTATTCAACTTCACCTTGGTTAACAAAAGGACCAGAAACCCCTACCGACGGTCAATGGCCTGAAAAATATCATTTTATTCATATCGTTAACAATCCGGAGCGGTCTCGCCCCCGGGAAACTGCCCGGAAATCCGCCGAATCGACCGCTTGAGGCACGACTAAAAAACGAACGCCGGCTTGCGCGCGAATTCCAGGAGAACGGGCGTGCCGCCGTCGAATGCCTCGCGGCGCGCGAACGCGTCGCCGACCCGCGTCATCACCACCGCCTTGCCGCCCCGCAGCGTGTCGGACCCGGGGCGCGCGACAATCGCCACCAGACGCCCGCCGTCGGCGAGCTGGGAAAGGATGGCCTGCGGAATATCCGCGACCGCGCCGTCGAACACGATCACGTCGTAAGGTGCCTGACGCGGGTACCCGAACGTCAGCGCGCCTTCGATCACGGCGACCGTGTCGGCGCCAACCTCGCTCAACCGCCGGCCGGCTTCCTTGACGAGTTCCGGATCGCTTTCCAACGCCACCACCGCCGGCGCGAGCCGCGCCAGTACGGCCGCCAGGTAGCCGCTCCCGGCGCCGATCAGCAGAACAGCATCGGTCGGCCGGATCGCGGCGGCCTCGATCAGGCGCGCGGCGAGCATCGGCTCCATCAGATAGCGACCGGGGGCGATTTCCACTGCTTCATCGGCATAGGCCAGCGCGCGTCGGGCCTTGGGTACGAACAATTCGCGCGGAATCGTGCCCATCGCATCGAGAATGCGTTCGTCCGTGACCCGGTTGGGACGGACTTGGCTTTCGACCATGTTGCGCCGGAGCGTCGCGAAATCCATCGGAGCGGCCCATGTTCAACGGACGTGCGCGGTGCCGGACAGGCTAGCGGGAGAAGGCCGAAAACTCAACCGTTACCGAACCGTGCGCGAGGACGTTGCCCTCATTCCAGCCTCTATTGCCTCCGCAAGAGCGGTATAACCGCGCTCATTGAAATGCCCGGCGTCATTCGGCCCATGCAAATGCCCCCAATCGAAAGCGCGGCGGCGCAAGTATGGACGGGTATCGATGAAATCAACATCGACCTCGATTGCGGCCCGATGAATCTCCTTACGGACACGCGCGTCGGCGGCTTCCAGATCCGCCGCGGAGAAATGGGTTTCTGGCCCGCGCGTTTCCGAGGTTGGCGTGCGAATGCGATCCGTCAAGATCGTGCCATCGGGAAGATCGTAGACTCCCGCCGGACTCGGAATGTAGACGACCGCGACATTCGAATTGGGGAATTTCTCTTTCAAAACACGCAGGGACTCTTGAAGCCAGAGTCCCGCGATTCGGATATCCCGATCCGTATCGAAAGCGAAAGGCTCGACGGTGGACGCGGGATAGCGCTTGAGGCCGTCACGGGTGACGAAGGTAATCCGGGATTGCTCGTAACGGCTCCAGTCTTCCCGATATTGGCCTCCGCCCCGAAATAAAGGATCGGTCGCGTCCAGGGACGGGCGCCGATGACCCCAATTCTTCGCGAGCAATTTGATCAATTTGGTGGCCGTGTCAAACAGGTGCGCATTACGCAAAGGGTGCCAGCGGGCCGCGCTCGCGTTTTCCGCGTGAGTGCCGAGCGCGGACAGGTAGGCATACACGTAATTCCTATCATCGGCCCTCGCATGATCGAAATCCGGCGGCATGAGGAATTGCAATCGCGCCATTTCGTCGTTCACATCGTTTCCGGCATAGAAGAAAACAAGAATGGAGTCGGGGTCGGCTAGGCTCATTCCCCGGTAAAGCCTGATGCCATGTAACGCCGCGGGTGCCTGAAAGACGGCGGTCCAACTGGGCGAGCCGCCCCGAAACCCGAACGTCACGACATCGCGCCCGGTTTGGTCGTGCAGTACGTGAGCCGCGTTGAATTTGGGATTTCCCTTGTCGATGACCTGCATCAACCAGTCGCCAAGTCCTTCCGCGTATGAGTCACCGATGATCATAATATAATTATTTGGAATCACGCTCGTCTTCGACGGCTGGGCGAGCCATTGCAGGCGTCCCAATTCTTTGTGAAGGGTCAAGGGCACCTGATCGAGCGCGTGCCGCCATATGATTTCGAGCGGGATATAAGCGAAGATCGTCGCGACGACCGCCAGTAAAAGGTTCTTTTTCATCACAGGCCCATTGCCGCTTCAATCAAACGGACGTCAAGAACCTGCGTCCGGCGGGTGCGTCTGACTGGGGTGGCGCAGAGCCTACCATTACCCTCTAGCGCATACACGCCTCCAGGCCTGTCGGACGAACTTGGCGGCCTCAACGAAATCGCTCTGGAAACGTTTCGGAGCTACCTTGACGGAGGGTCGGGGGTACCTCTAAGGTCCCCACCCTCGCGCGGAGACCGGGTTTCGGCGCGGTGGCAGAGTGGTGATGCAGAGGATTGCAAATCCTTGAATGCCGGTTCGATTCCGGCCCGCGCCTCCAACGCTGATGTGATATTTTATCGCGATATTCCGGCGTAGCTCAGTCGGTAGAGCAAGCGGCTGTTAACCGCTGGGTCGTAGGTTCGAGTCCTACCGCCGGAGCCATTTCGATCGACGCCAAAGCCCGTCCTCGGACGCCCCGAGGGCGGGCTTTCCATTACCGGTTTTCATTGCTTGCCCATTGTCCAGACGAGCAACTGTCAACTGTTGGGTTGCGGGTTCCAGTCCTACCGCTGGGGTCGTGCGGAACCATGCGAAAACTGACAGTTTACAAATGGTTTTTATCGAGGCGGGCTACTGCCAAATTCGGCCCTTTCCGCGGCTTTGTGCGAGCTTGCGGAACTCGTTGGGCGTTTCTATCTCGTTTTTAGCGAATTGCGCCAGCCGGCCGGACATGGAAGCCCGTCCCCGGGCGCCATCTCCGGTCGCGCGCGAGGGACGCAATGATTCGAAAGGAGGAAGTGCAGCAATGAACGCCTTATTGCAAACCGCGAAACGCCAGTGGCCGGACGTCTGTAACCTGCTCCTGGGTATTTGGCTGATCGTCTCGCCATGGGTGCTTGCCTACACAAACACCCAGCTCGCGATGTGGAACGCCTACATCCTGGGCGCCATCATCGCTATCGCCGCTGCGGCGGCGTTGATCGCGTTCCACGAGTGGGAGGAGTGGGTGAGCATGGCGCTGGGAATTTGGCTGATTGTGTCGCCATGGGTTCTCGGCTTCGCCACTACCAAGTTCACTACCGAAGTCGGAACCCTTTACTCCGCTACCTGGAACTTCGTCTTCATCGGCGTGTTCGTCGTCGGCTTAGCCGGGTGGACGACCTGGAAGGCGCATCACCCCGGTCAGACCGCGACCTAAGCATCGACAAACAGGGCGCAGAACAACAATTCAACGACAACGACCTTTCGGAGCGGTTCGCCGCTCTTTTTTTTGCCGGCCGCGCGACGGCGGGCTTGCCGCAACGGGGCGGGGCTATTTGGCGGCCTCCGCCGCCCGTAATTTGCGCCAATCCCACGGCTTCTGGAATTCGCCCCGCCACATGCCTTCGCGCAGTTTTTCCGCCGTCGCTTCCGCGCGACGGTAATCGCCGCCGGTTTCCGGGTCGGCGAACGCGCGCCCGGTGAGCACGTATTGTTCGCCCACGTCGAAACCGCGAATGGCGCAGCGCGCCAACAGCCGTCCGGCGGCGTCGGTGCGCTCGCCCCGGCAGTCGAGCGACCCGTCCTTCACGATACGCACCAGCGTTTGCGCCGCCACCCGGCCGCAAGGATATGTTTCGCCCTTGCGTGTCGGGCATGTCTGGTCGAGATCGGGCGCGTCGACCCCGATCAGGCGCACGCGCCGGCCGTCGATCTCGATGGTATTCGAATCGATCACTCGGGCCGGGCCCGAGATCTCGTCGGCCACGGCCGCCGACAGCATGGCCAGCAGCGCGAACAATCCTGCGCCGGTTCGGAGCGCGGACATGGTTCAGCCGAGGTGCTTGCCGAAAAACGTCAGCGTGCGGGCGTTCGCCGTCTTGGCTGCCTGCGCATCCCAATGCTTGCCGCCTTCGCGCGCGAAGGCGTGGCCAAGGCCGGGATAATCGTACAGCGTCGCCTTGGCATGCCGGTCGAGGGCGGCGTGAATCTGCTTCTGCGCCTCGGGCGGAACGAATTCGTCGGCGCCGGCAATATGGAGCATAAGCGGACAGCGGATGATTTCGTTGAGATGTTCGGTCAGATAGACGCCGTAGTATCCGACCGCGGCGTTGGCCTTGGTGCGGGTTGCGGTCAGATAAGCGAGCCGACCGCCGAGGCAGAATCCGACCGTGCCGACCTTGCCCGAGCACCCCGGCATTTTCCGCAACGCTTCGATGGTCACATCAAGATCGGCAATGCCCTTCGCCAGATCGAAGCCCTTGAACAGTTCGAAGGCGCGCGCCCATTCGGCGTCGGTCTGGTCGGTGAGCTGGATGCCCGGCTCCTGGCGCCAGAAGAGATCGGGGCAGAGCGCCACAAAGCCGTCCCGGGCGAACTGGTCGGTAATGCCGCGCATGACCGCGTTGACGCCGAAAATTTCCTGGATCACCACCACCCCCGGCCCGCGGCCGGATTCGGGTTTTGCGAGATAACCCATGAAGCTGCCGCCATCCTTAGCTTTCAGCGTGATTTCCTGACCGCCCATGCGCGCGTCCTCCTTGATTCCGATGGCCTGCCCGGCAAGAGCCGCAAGCGTATCCGTTTTTATTCTTCTATAATAATGCCCGTACCATGATCGCGATCAAGCGTTTACGAACCGGACTTGTTTTTGCGCTGGCATTGGCAAGTCCGGCGGCGGCCGACGAATGCCGCCCGGGCGGACGGGGCAAGACTCCCGATATCTCTTTTACCCTGCAACCGCCCGTCGTCAACTGGCACTACCATAAGACCAACGAAGAAATTCGCGTCTTGCGCGCCCGGTCGGGCGGCAAGGTCGCCGCCGTCGGCCCCAATTGGCAATCGATCGGCCTCACGCTCGCCACCACCGTCCTGGCCGTCGACGTGCGCGTCGAGGCAACACCGATCCGTGGCGCGCGCTCCGGCGCCGCCGGTCCCGAATTCTGCGCCCGCCTGATTTGGGCCGACGTCAAATTCGGGTCTTCCCGCCTTGATGCCTACGTCGCGCGCGGCTACCGCCAAGGATCGTGCCCCTTCCAGGTCGTGCGCGCGCACGAGGAAAAACACATCGAGGTCCACCGTGCCGCGATCGAGCGCTACGCGCCGCGGATCGAGGCGCGGCTGAGGGAAGCCGCGCCCGCCCTGCCGCCGGTACGCGTCGCCGATCCCAAGGCGGGCGCCGAGCGGCTGCGCAAGATGCTGCATGACGACCTCGCAACAATCTTCGACGCCATGCATAAAGACGTGGAACGGGAAAACGCGGCCCTCGACACCCCCGAGGCCTATGCCAAGGAGCGCCGCCTGTGCCCCAAGGGCGAATGGTAGGCGGCGCTTTCGCGGCTCCGCCATATGGCGAAGCCGGCGGAGACGGGGTATCCTGCCGGCGCAAAACGTCTTGAGGGCAATCCGTCATGCCGGCCAACGGCCCCCGCGCGAGCAACCCGACCAACGGGAACAACGACGCCGCCCAGGACGCCCTGCGGGCGGCGGAGACGGAAATCCGCCATCTCAAGGGCACGATCGCCGCGCTGCGCGAATCTCTCGAAAGCGAGCGGTACGCCCGCGAGCAGGCGGTGCAAACCGCCGTGGCGGTCGCCAACGACGAAATCGTCCAGCTCAAGGCCACCGTTTCGGCCATGCGCGATCAGGTGGATTCGGTGCGCGCCAGCAAGGACGACGCCGTGCAAACCGCGGTACGGACAACCGCCGACGAAGTGGCGCAACTCAAGGCCGCGGTCCAGGCCCTGCGCGACCAGATGGACAGCGTACGGCACGATGCCGATCAACGCATCCAGCAGTTTCAACGCGAGGCACACGACGAAATCAAGCAGCTGCGCGCCACCATCCAGGATTTGCGCGATCGGTTGGAAGATGCCCAACGCTCCGGCGTCGCCATGCGCGCCGCTCGTAGCGACCCGACGCGCGCGGCCAAGCTCGAACACGCCCCGGGAACCTAACGTATGAACGACGGCAAAGCCCCGCCGCAATCCGCTTCCGCGCCCGGCGCCTCCGGCGCCGCGCCGGCAAAATCGGGACGCTCCGGCTCGCGCCTGATGTCCGCCGACCCTACCCGTCCGCCCTCCGGCCGGGTTGTGCCCGCGGTGCCGCGGGCGGCGAAAGAGCCGCTGCGGGCGACGGCCGAAACCGGCGCGGCGACAGTCACCGCCGAGGAGCGGCGGCGCCTGCAGAACGCCGAGATGCTGCTGGCGCTGTCGCGCAAGGTGGCGGCAATCGATTCTCTCGACGAAATCATCGAGACGGTGATGGAAATGACGTCGTGGGAGCTGGGCGCCGAGCGCGCGACGCTGTTTCTCAACGACGCGCAGACCGGGGAACTTTATTCCCGCTTCGCCCAGGGAAATTTCCGGCGCGAAATCCGCTTCCTCAACGCCCAGGGCATCGCCGGCCACGTCTTTCAGACCGGCGAAAGCCTGATCGTCGACGACCCCTACAGCAACCCGCACTTCAACCGGCAGGTCGACCAGCAAACCGGTTTCGTCACCCGCAACATCATCGCCGTGCCGGTCAAGACGGTGAAGGGCGAGATCATCGGCGTCGCCCAATGCCTGAACAAGAAAGAAGGCTCCTTCGGCGAGGAGGATCTCCGCGTCCTCGAGGCGATGACCTCGCAGGCGACCGTCGCCCTGCAAAGTTCCCAGTTCATCGAGCGGATGAAGAAGAACCGGGAAAAAGAGATGGAGTTCCTCGACGTCGTCGCCGACGTCACTTCGGACATCGATCTCGGCTCGCTGCTGAAGAAGGTGATGGGCGAAGCCACCAAGATGCTGCAGGCGGAACGCTCGACCCTGTTCCTCAACGACGAAAAGACCAACGAACTGTGGTCCCAGGTCGGCGAAGGCCTCGGCGCCACCCAAATCCGTTTTCCCAACCATCTCGGCATCGCCGGCGCCGTGTTCACCAGCGGCAAGTCGGTCAATATCCCGCACGCCTACGCCGATCTGCGCTTCAATCCGGGGTTCGACAAGAAAACGGGGTTTTTCACCCGCTCGATCCTGTGCGTGCCGGTGATCAACAAGCAGGGCAAGGTGATCGGGGTCACCCAGGTTCTCAACAAGAAGGGCGGTCCCTTCACCGACGAGGACGAACAGCGCCTGCGCGCCTTCACCGCGCAGATTTCCATCGGCCTGGAGAACGCCAAGCTCTTCGCCGACGTCCAGAACATGAAAAACTACAACGAATCGATGCTGCAAAGCATGTCGAACGGGGTGATCACCCTCAACGAGGACGGGGTGATCGTCACCTGCAACGCCGCCGCGTCGCGCATTCTGCATGCCGCCGTCAAGGACGTGGTCGGCAAGAAAGCCAAAGATTACTTCGCCGGCGACAACGCCTGGCTGCTGGAGAAAATCGCCAAGGTCGATGAAACCCAGATCGGCGAAATCGCCATGGACGCCGAACTTACCTGCGGCGGAGAAAAAGGCTCGGCCAATGTCACGATCCAGCCGCTGGTCAGCGCGGAACACAAGAAGCTCGGCTCGATGGTCATGATCGAAGACATCAGCTCGGAAAAGCGGATGAAATCGACCATGGCCCGCTACATGGACCCGGGCCTCGCCGACCAGTTGCTGGCGAGCGGCGCCGAGGCGCTCGGCGGGCGCAGCGTGCCGGCGACCGTGCTATTCTCGGACGTGCGCGGTTTCACGACGCTTTCCGAAAACCTCGGACCGCAAGGCATCGTCTCGGTGCTCAACGAATACTTCACGATCATGGTCGACTGCATCACGCGCGAAGGCGGCATGCTCGACAAGTTCATCGGCGACGCGATCATGGCGGAATTCGGCCTGCCGGTTCCGCACGACGACGATGAAGACCGTGCCGTGCGCGCGGCGGTTTCGATGATGCGGGAGATGAACGCCTGGAACGTGGACCGCGCCGCCAAGGGATTGCTCACGATCGATATGGGCATCGGGCTCAACACCGACACGGTAGTTTCCGGCAACATCGGATCGCCCAAGCGCATGGACTACACCGTGATCGGCGACGGCGTGAATCTCGCCTCGCGGCTGGAAAGCGCCTGCAAGCAGTACGCGGCGCACATCTTGATCAGCGAGAACACCTACAAGAAGCTGAAAGGCACCTATCGCACGCGCGAGGTGGACTTGGTGGTGGTCAAAGGCAAGACCCAGCCGGTCGCGGTTCACGAGGTGCTCGATTACCACACCGACGACAGCTTCCCCAACATGATGGACGTCATCAACCAGTTCCGCGCCGGCATCAAGCAGTATCGCGCGGGCAACTGGGACAAGGCCATCGCCGGTTTCCAGGAGGCCCTGAAGGCCAATCCCGACGACAAGCTGTCCAAGATCTACATCGAGCGCTGCGAACACCTCAAGACCGAGCCGCCCGAGAAATGGGACGGCGTCTACGTGATGAAGTCGAAATAACCGGACACATGCCCGCGCGGGGAGGGCGCGGGCCGGAAAAGCGCCAATCCTTCCATGCCGCTCCGCGCCCTCGATAAACTGTTTTCGCCCCGCTCCGTCGCCGTAATCGGCGCTTCCGCCGACGACGGCACCGTCGGGCACGTGACCCTGCACAATCTGCTGGCGGGCGGATTCACGGGGCCGATCCTGCCGGTCAATCCCAAGCACAAGGCGGTCGCCGGAGTGCTCGCTTATCCGGACGTGGCGAGCCTGCCCGAGACGCCGGACCTGGCCGTCGTCTGCACGCCGCCCGCGACGATACCGGGCGTGATCGAGGCCCTCGGCGCCAAGGGCGTCCGCGCCGCCATCGTCGTCACCGCCGGTCTCGCGCAAACAATCCTTGCCGACGGCGCCAATGCCCAAGTGACGATGCTGGCCGCGGCCAAACGCCACGGCATTCGGTTGCTTGGACCCAATTGTCTCGGCGCGATCGTGCCGCGCATCGGATTGAACGCCAGTTTCGCGCACACCTCCGCGCTGCCCGGCGAGATCGCGTTCGTGTCGCAATCGGGTGCGCTCGGCACTGCCGTGCTCGATTGGGCGCGCGCGCGCGGCATCGGTTTTTCGTGCTTCGTCTCCCTCGGCGACAGCGCCGACGTCGGCTTCGGCGACATGCTCGACATCCTCGGCAGCGATCCCCACACCCGCGCCATCCTGCTCTACATCGAATCGATCGGCGCGCGCCGCAACTTCATGTCGGCGGCGCGGGCGGCGGCGCGCAACAAGCCGGTGCTCGTGGTCAAGGCCGGTCGCTTCGCCGACGGCATGCGCGCGGCCCGTTCCCACACCGGCGCGCTGGCCGGATCGGACGACGTCTACGACGCCGCCATCCGCCGGGCCGGCATGCTGCGCGTGTTCAGTGTCGAGGAGCTGTTCGCCGCCGTCGAAACGCTCGCCCGCATCCGCCGTCCAGGGGGCGATCGCCTCGCCATTCTCACCAACGGCGGCGGCATCGGGGTGATGGCCGTCGACCGATTGGTCGAGGACGGCGGGCGGCTTGCCGCGCTCTCGCCCGAGACGGTCGCCGCGCTCGACGCCGTCCTGCCCGCCACCTGGTCGCGCGGCAATCCCGTCGATATCGTCGGCGACGCGAACGGCGCCCGCTACGCCGAGGCCGCCCGCATTCTGGCGCACGCCCCGGAAATCGACGCCCTGCTGGTCATGCACGCGCCGACCGCGGTCGCCGACTCGACCGAAGCCGCCCGCGCCGTCGCCGAAGTTTTTCGCGCCGAAAAAGCCACGGTGCTCACCAACTGGGTCGGCGGCGACACGGTCGCCCCGGCGCGGGCCTTGTTCGCGCGCGAAGGAATTCCGACCTTCGACACACCCGAGGCGGCGGTGCGCGCCTTCCTTCACCTCGACCGTTACCGGCGCAACCAGGACATGCTGATGGAAACGCCGCCGTCGGTGCCGTCCGAATTCACCGTGTCGGCGACCGCGGCACGCCTGATGGTCGAGGAAACGCTCGCCCGCGCGCCCGAGGCCGCCGATGGCATCATGCTCGACGAACTGCAATCGAAGGCGGTGCTCGCCGCCTACGGCATCCCGACGGTCGAGACCCATATCGCGCGCACGCCGGCCGAGGCCGCCCTCAAGGCGCGCGGCATCGGTTTTCCGGTCGCCCTCAAGATCCTGGCCGAGGGCATCACGCACAAATCCGATGTCGGCGGCGTCGATCTGTTTCTCGACTCCGAGCCGACCGTGGAAGCGGCGGCGAAGCGCATGCTGCGCCTGGTCGCCGCGCGCGCGCCCGAAGCGCGCGTCGTCGGCTTCACCGTGCAGCCGATGGCGGCGCGACCCGGGTCGCATGAGTTGATCGTCGGCATTGCCACCGATCCGATCTTTGGTCCGGTCGTGCTGTTCGGCCAGGGCGGCACCGCGGTCGAGGCGATCGCCGACCGGGCGATCGCACTGCCGCCGCTCAACATGACCCTCGCTCGCGAACTGGTCGGGCGCACGCGCGTGGCGCGGTTGCTGCGCAGCGCGCGCGGGCGGGCGCCGGCGAACGCCGAGGCCCTCAACCTCGCCTTGATGCGGGTCGCGCAGATGATCGTCGACATCCCCGAGATCGTCGAGATGGACATCAACCCGTTGCTGGCGGACGCGAACGGGGTGCTCGCGCTCGACGCGCGCATCCGCGTGCGCCCCGCCGAAAGCGACGGCGCGGGCCGGCTCAGCATCCGCCCCTACCCGCGCGAACTGGAGGAGATGTTCACGCTGACGTCCGGACGGCGCGTGCTGCTGCGCCCGATCCGCCCCGAGGACGAGCCGGAGCATTACGAATTCATCGCCAAGCTCAGCCCCGAGGACGTCCGCTTCCGTTTCTTCGGCCTGGTGCGCCAGTTGCCGCACACGGAAATGGCCCGCTTCACCCAGATCGACTACGACCGCGAAATGGCCTTCATCGCCTCGGCCGATCGCGACGGCGGCGGGCGCGAAACCCTGGGCGTCGTGCGCACCGCGACCGACCCGGACAACCAACGCGCCGAATTCGCGATCGTGGTGCGTTCCGACCTCGGCGGCCAGGGGCTCGGCCATCGCCTGCTGGAAAAGATGATCGCCTATTGCCGGGCACGCGGCACGCGCACCATCGTCGGCCAGGTGATGAACGAAAACGCGAAAATGCGCGAGCTGGCCCGCAACCTCGGCTTCGCCCAGCGCATGATCCCGGAGGAAGGCGTGGTCGAAGTGACGCTCGACTTGCAATCCTGAGGCTCAGACGCTCACGGCCGTCCGCAACCGGGAAGTATAGACATCGAGGATGCGGCGCAGGACGCGGTCGGTTTCCGCGAGCCGATCGAGGCGCGCCTGGAACATTTCTTCGGGAACGACGATCAGTTCCGCGGGCGCGCGCACCCGCGCCGAGGCCACGCGCGGCGCATGGGCAAGCAACGCCATTTCGCCGACCACGTCGCCGCGCCGCGCCACCGACAGAATCCGTTCCTTGCCGTTTTCCGCGAGCAGGATGTCGATTTCACCCGACATCACCAAATACGCCTCGTCGCCGGGATCGCCCTGGCGGAACAGGTATTCCCCCGCCGGCACGGAGCGCCGCGGCAGATCCTGACCATCGACGCGGACTTTTTCCGACGCCATCGGGGGAGGCGAGGTTGGCGGCGATTCACCGTCGGTTCCGGCGGGCGTGGTTTTTTCGCCGGAGGCCAAACTTTCGAGCCGCCGCGCGAGCTGTTCGCGGAGTTCCTTGGGAATCGCCTCGCCGGCCAGCCTGCGGCGGAGATCGGCAATGATCGCCGTCTGTTGCGGGCGCGTGGTGCCTGCCGGGAACAGGGCGGCAAGATCGGGCAATTCGGCCATCAATTCCGCGAGCGCCTTGACCACCAGAGGCAGATTCTTTTGCCCGAACGAACTTCGCGCAAGATCGAGCAAATAGCCGAGCCGGGGCGCGCGCCCGGGCAGGATGGCCTGAATTTCGGCAATGGCCTTTTCCGGGGTCAGGTCCTCTCCGCCGGCGGCAAGGCTCATGCGCGCGCGTTGCGTGATCGCCTCGCTCATGCCGGGGCCGCCGATCAGTCCGGCCGGAGCGACAAGCATGCGGATCAGATCGACGAACGCTTCCCGGTCGGCCTTCGGGTTCTCCTTGGTCAACGGGGCAATTCCCTTCAGCGCGCGCTCCACCCGCCCGACGACGATCTGGGACGAGCGCCCGAGGCGGACGCGGCCGAGAACAGCGTTGA
The DNA here is from genome assembly GCA_016872535.1 of Rhodospirillales bacterium. Classification (NCBI taxonomy): domain Bacteria; kingdom Pseudomonadati; phylum Pseudomonadota; class Alphaproteobacteria; order Rhodospirillales; species Rhodospirillales bacterium. Next base: position 13,968 of record VGZQ01000005.1, read on the forward strand.
GCCGAGGGAGGCAGGAATTGCGCCCACCTTTCGCGGTGCAAGCGCCGTAGCTGAGAAGCGTCAAGTTGCGCAGCGCGGAGCCGAGGTCCGACTGCCCGCCGAAGATCGATTGAATGGCCTGACCGCCATCGAGAATTTCAGCCAGCGAGTCGTCGAGAACCGACAAGGCCTCGCCATCCGCGCCGCGCTCCAATTCGTCGCACAATAGCGCGACTTTGCCGTTCCACTCGGCGTCCTCGCCGAGCAGCTTCGCTACCGCGCCGCACTTGAGATAGGTGGCTTGATCGTTTTTAAATTCCCGATCGACGGCCGCGACCATGCTCGGCGCGCCTTTTTCCTTGAGAATCGCGTGAAACCGGCCGAGATCGCTGTCGTCGCGGGCGCGGTCCATCAGCTCCATCATGCCACGGTGCAGAAAGTCAACGCGAGTGGCGGGCTTTTCCCCGATCTTGCGCGCCTGAATATTCGCGAGCCGGTGAAGCGCCTGGGGATAAAGGGTTTCGTGGCGATAAATCTGGCGCAACCGTCCGTAATCGTAGAGAAGTTCGAGGGCGGTCAACCCGTATTCATCGAGAAAATGGCGCATCAAGCGCGCAACGGTCAGCCGGGCATCGAACGCGAAGAAACCGGACACCGCCCGACAAACCGGAGAATCCTCGATCGCGGTGATGGAGATCGGTTTTTCGGCGCGGCCGGCACCGACCTTCTCAAAAATGGTTTTCGGCTTGCGCCCTTCGCGCTCTTCCAGTACGCGGACGGCATCGGCTTTCCCGCCGGCGAGGAGAGCCTCGGCCACCTTTACGCCCTCGCCACGGGTGGTGCACAACTCGGCGACGTTCCAGCGTCCCTGCTTGCTGACCTGGATCTCGTAGGTGATTTCCCCAGTCAGGTTGCCCCCTTCGCGATATGCGCGTGCGCCCGATGATGATTAAAAGCGCGTCAATTAGAACATGTTTGGTTATACGCGGTTAAGGTACAATTGGCCCGCCCGAGAAACGAACCGGGACCCTGCGATTAAACTAGATATTTGAAATCGCTGAACTTTCTGTAAAGACGCATGTTCGGAGAAACACGGGGTTTTGACCCCCATCAAGGCCCAAATCGGACCGCGGACTAAATTGGCGTCATGGATTCCTCCCCTTATTTGTCCGAGCGCTACGACCGGCCGGTGCCGCGCTACACCAGCTATCCGACCGCGCCGCATTTCCACGCCGACGTGGGCGCGGACCGCTACCGGCGCTGGATCGAGACGCTGCCGGCGGACGCGGTCGTCTCGCTTTATCTGCACGTGCCGTTCTGCGCCGAGATGTGCTGGTACTGCGGCTGCCACACCAAGGTCGCCGCCCGCTACACCCCGATCGCCGACTATGCCGCCAGGCTCGCGCGCGAAATCGCTCTCGTCGCCGGGATCGCCGGGCGCGCGATCGCGGTCGGGCACGTTCATTGGGGCGGCGGAACGCCGACGCAGCTCGCGGCCGACGATTTTCTCCGCCTGATGGACGTCTTGCGGCGACATTTTGACATCCGGCCGGACGCCGAGATCGCGGTCGAGGCCGATCCGCGCACGCTCGACTCGGCGCGCGTGGGCGCGCTGGCGGCGGCCGGTGTGACGCGAGCAAGCTTGGGCGTGCAGGACTTCAACGACCATGTCCAGAAAGCAATCAACCGCATCCAGCCTTTCGCCAAGGTGGCCGAAGCGGCCGATGGATTGCGCGGCGCCGGCATCGGCGCGCTCAACATGGATTTGATGTACGGACTTCCCTATCAGAGCGTGAACGACGCGCGACGCACGGCGGAGTTGGCCGCGTCGTTGCGGCCCGACCGGCTCGCGGTCTTCGGTTACGCGCATGTGCCGTGGATGAAATCCCACCAGAAGATGATCCCCGAAAGCGCGCTCCCCGGCACGCGCGAGCGCCTGTCGCAAGCCCTGGCCGTGGCCGAGACGCTCGCGGCGCGCGGCTACCGCCCGATTGGACTTGACCATTTCGCCAAACCGGACGACGCGATGGCCCGCGCCCTCGACGACGGAACACTCAGGCGGAACTTCCAGGGCTATACCGACGATCCGGCGGACGTTCTGATCGGATTCGGCACCTCCGCCATCGGACAGTTCCCGCAGGGCTACGTTCAGAACGCCGTGCCTTTCCATGAATACGACGGGGCGATCACGGCCGGCCGGCTCGCCGTCCATCGCGGGATCGTCCTGACGCCGGAGGATCGATTGCGGCGAGCGGTCATCGAGCGGGTCATGTGCGACATGCGGGCCGATCTCGCGGCCCTTTGCCGTTCCCACGGATTTCCCGAAGACGCGCTAACCCCCGACGCCGAAGCGCTCAAACCCATGGTCGACGACGGTCTTGCCGAGTTGACGGGACCGGTCGTGCGCGTGACCGAAACCGGCCGGCCGTTCATGCGCACCATTGCGGCTGTATTCGACACCTATCTCGGGAGCGGCAAGGCACGCCATTCGCGCGCCGTTTGAACCCACTCATCATCTGACAAGTATCTGAAAGAAAAAGCGATTTCTTTCTAAACGGAAACGGCGAGTTTGGAGTGGCTTGACTTGGTGGAACAAATGGTGTCCTCTGCCCACGGCAATCGCGATTTTGGCCTGCCTTGCAGCTCGCCTTGAGAGACGCTGTGCGTCGACCGAATGGCTCACACTTCAAGTCACTCCCCACAAATCCGGATTGTTCGTGACCGCGTGGAGTTCCGCGCGGGCGCTTGTCTCAACACGTGCTTAAAGGAGGCCAAATATGGCTAGCGGCACCGTCAAATGGTTCAACCCCAGCAAGGGCTACGGCTTCATCCAGCCGAGCGACGGCGGTAAGGACGTTTTCGTCCACATCACTGCCGTGCAACGCGCCGGACTCGATACCCTGCGCGAAGGCCAGAAGATCAGCTACGATATGACGACCGAGCGGGGCAAAACCGTCGCGACCAACCTGAAGGTCGAGTAACTCTCCCTTCGGATTAGATGCGCCGCCGCCCCGTCCGGGGCCGGCGGCGTTTTTCTTCGGCAAACGATCAGGCCCGCGTGGGAACGAGCGCCGCGTGACCGCCGAGCACGGCTTCGCACACGCTCTCGATCAACTTTTGCCGCGCCCGTCCGACGATGTCGTTCATCGACGAACTGCGCGCGAACAGGTCGGCGGCGCGGGCGTGAAGATCGGATAAGGTCGGCATCGGTGGCTGCTGCACGGTGCGGACCAATTCCTCCAGGTCGCGGCGCACCATCGCCACCCGGCCGTCGAACCGTTGGCGCCAATCCTCGATTCGCCCGGCGAACTGGGCGCGCACGTCGGCGGCGATGCGTTCGATCGGAAAACTCGCGGCCAGCAGGCTTGCGGCCTTTTCCACGACCGCCGGGCGCAACGGCTGGTCGCCGCGCACAACATGGTCTGGCGGCATGCGCAAATCCCGGATCAGTCCCACGGCGGCGAGCGTCTTCAGGACGTAAAAGCTGGCGTCGAACTCGTACCAGCGGAACCCCTGGCGGGCCGCGCTCTGATAGTGATGGTGATTGTTGTGCCAGCCCTCGCCGAAGGTCAGCAGGGCGAGCCACCAGTTGTTGCGCGACTGGTCGCCGGTCACGTAACGCCGGCGACCGATCACGTGGGCGAGCGAATTGATCGAGAACGTGGCGTGCCACACGGCGACCGTGGACCAGAAAAAGCCCACGACCAGGCCGGACCAGCCGGCGAGCAGCCAGACGGCGAATCCGGCCAGAATCGCGGGCAGGTACGGATGCCGGTCAAGCCACCGGAGCTCGGGGTATTTGGCGAGGTCCCGGACCGTGGCCAGGTCCGTGCGCGAATGCCGTTTGGTGAAGAACCAGCCGAGATGGGCGTGCCAGAATCCATCGCGGACCGGCGAATGGGTATCATTGGACGTGTCCGAATAGCGGTGATGATGACGGTGATTGGCCGCCCACCACAGAACGCCGCGCTGGGCCGAGGTTTGCGCGAGAAACGCCAGGACAAATTGAAACGCCCGCCCCGTCTTGAACGCGCGGTGCGAAAAATAACGGTGATAGCCCGCCGTCACCGCAAACATGCGCAGCGCATACAGCCCGGCCGCGATCGCCACGTCCGACCCGTGCACGCCAGTCCAGATTGCGCCGAGGCAGACGACGTGCGCGAGCGCGAAGGGAATCGCCTCGACATACTGATAGGTTTGAACTGGGCCCCGGGGGGATCGCGCTGGAGCCGGAGGTGAAGTGGAACGCATTGGGTGATCTAATGTAGTCACATAAAGCCTGATGCGAAAGATATGAAAGTCGGCTTATTTCAGTTTGGGTCCAGGCACGGAAAAGCCCTTGGTGGGCAATCCGCCAAAGGCTCATTCGATGGATCAGGAAGTCGCCGTCACGCCTGGGTTTAAGCTGCACCAGAGGCCTGAGGGATGTGGGCGAGCATATCCCCGCATTCGACCACATGACGGGAAAGCGCCAACGCTTCGGCGGAAAGGCCGATCGCCAATCCGACCATCTGCGAAACGTGCAGGATCGGCAGACCCAGGGAACGGTTCTTGGCTCGCTCGATGTCCGGTTGATAGGCGTCGAACACCGTGTGGCAGAGGGGGCAAGGCGTGACGACGCAATGGGCGCCGCCGTCCTTGGCGTTGCCGAGGTGCGAGCCGCTCATGTTGAGCGCGATCTTTTCCTCGGCCGCGACCACGTGGAAGCCGCAGCAGCGGCTGGCGCCTTCGTATTGGACGACGGTGGCGCCGAGCAGTTCACATAACCGATCCAGCGCCGGCTTTTCCTCGGCGCGCGAGCCGTGGGCAGCGACCGGGCGTTGAATGTGGCAGCCGTAGAACGGCGCTACTTTCAGTCCGCGCAGGGGGCGGACGATGTTCTTGCGCAACACGTCCGGGCCGAGGTCGTCGGTCAGCACCCAGAGGAAATGCTTGACCGCGATCGTGCCCTTGAACTCGAGCCCTTCGGCGGAAAGCGCGTCGTTGACCGCCCGGCGCCATTCCGCATCGGCTTTCAACTTCGCGTTTGCCTCCACCAGGTTGAGCAGGCAAGTGTCGCAGACCACGACCAAGTCGCGGCCCATCCTTTCCGCCTTGGCGATGATGCGGCCATTGGCGGTCAAATGAACCAGTTCGCTGATGGCGCGGAATTCGCGTGCGCCGGTGCAGCCCGGATTTTCGAGCGGGCTCAGCTCGATCCCGAAGCGGTTGGCGACGGCGGCGGTGCTGACGTCGAGTTCCTGGCAGGTGCCTTTGGCCGAGCAGCCGGGAAAATAGGCGTAACGGCGATTCATGGGCGTTTCTCCGAAGCTTGATGGGCGCGGCGCACGGCGTCCGAACCGGAGCCGCCCTTGCCGAAGACCGACGCGAAGCTGATCTTGCCCCGCCGCCATAGCCGGAAGCCGAGGGCGAGCGCGCCGAGGCCGGATTTGCCGGCGCGCAGCGCTACTTTGGCGCCGTTGACCATGCCCTCGTCGCGGGCGATTTCCCAGAACGCACGGGCGCGCCGGGCCCCCGAGCTGGCACCCGAACGGCGCGCGATACGCTTCAAGGGCTCGATCGCTTCGCCGACGATCGGGATTTCGGTCGGGCAGACCCGTTCGCATTCGTAGCAGGAAACGCACTTGAACACTTGAGCGACGCGGTCGGCGAGATCGGCCCGGTCGGCGTCGTCGCGCGGGTCCTGGGCCAGATCGCTCAACTGCACCAGGATCGCCGGGCCGGCGAAGCCGCTGTCCTTTTGCGCGAACACCGGGCACGCGGACTGGCAGGCGAGGCACTGTATGCAATCGCGCAAGTGCACCGTCGACGCGAACTGGGTTTCGGTGATCGGCTCGGGAAAGCCGGGGTAGTCGCGCTTGCGCACCAGGAGGGGCGATACGCGCGCCAGCATATCCTGATATTCGGCGCGCGAGGTCACCAAATCGCGCACTACCGGCACGTTGTCGATCGGCTCGACCGTCATGTCCGGCAGCGCCTCGTCCCAGCACGCGAGCTTGGGCGTGCCGTTGACCTTGACCGCGCAGGTGCCGCATTTCTTCGACGTGCACAGCCAGCGGTAGCCGATATCGACCTGCAGGTCCTCGTGCACGCAATCGAGCACGTCGATGATCCGCATCAGCGGCTTGGCCGGCACCTCGAATTGCTCGAAGCGCGGCACCGCATCGACGGTCGGATCGAAACGGCGGATGCGGACCCGGATGGTGCCGGAACTAGAAGTCGGCTTCGAAGAAGGGCTCACGGCTTTTCTCCGGCTTGAGGTAGGGCAACGCATAAGGTTCGGTGCGCGATTTCCATTCGTTTCCGTCGCGCGTCAGGATGATCTTGCGCAGCCAGTTCTCGTTGTCGACGTACGGATAATCCTCGCGGTAGAACGGGCCCCGGCTCTCCTTGCGCAGCAGAGCGGAACGGACCATCGCCTCGGTCGCGTCGATCATCGAACAGGCGTCGAGGGCGTCCATCCAGCCGGTGTTCCAGGCGCGCGAGGCGCTTTGCAGGCCGAATTTGGGGACCATTTGTTCGCGCACCGCGACGATTCCGTCGAGAGCGGCGTTTAACTTCTGCTCGTTTTTGACGTAGCCGAGCTCCCACATCAGTTCGCGAATCCTGAGCTTGGCCGCCATCGGCCGCACGCCCGCGGAATCCGCCTTGAGGAAGCCGAATACGCGGCGCTGTTCGGCATCCAGCATGGCGCGCGGCATGGCCGGCTTGCTCGATTCCGCCGCCAGCGCCGCCGCCGATTCTCCCGCAACCTTGCCGTCGTAGCTCGATGGTCCTACCCCGCCCAAGTAATGGGCGCCGAGCCCGCCCGCGATGAACAGGCCGGGCAGGTTCGATTCCATGCGTTCGGTCGAGACGTTGATGCCGCCCTGGCGCATGTGCCAGGTGATGCCGCATTCGAGCAGATCCTTGCCGACGTCGAGGCCGAGCTTGCCCCAGATCTTGGCCTGGTGCTGGTACTTGAGCACGGTGTCGGCGGGAATGTGGGTGAAGCCCGAATAATAGCCGCCGTCCCAGCGCGCCTTGCCGGCCTTGACCTGCTGCGCGAGCAGACGGAGCTGGTGGATATAGGGCGCCGAGGTTCCGGGATTGTGGGTCTTCTGCTCGAAGAACATCTCGCCGTCGGAGTTGTAGACGCGCGAGGTTTCTTCCGTTCCCATCAGCGGGTTGGGATAGATGTGGTAGCGCATCCACGATTTTGGCGCGAGCACGTCGCTGATGTGCCACCACTGGATTTCGAGGTTGGCGACCTCGGCGCCGGCGCGGATCGCCATCGCCACGCCATCGGCCGATTGTTCGCGCGTGCCGGTGGAGCGGGTCGAGAGGTAATCCGAATGCCCGGCGGCGAGGACCACCGCCTTGGCCGAAACGGCGAAGAACCGTCCGCGCTGGAGATCGAGCACCGTCGCCCCGACCACGCGCCCATTGTCCTGCAACAACGACGTGACCGCGCATTCCTCGTAGACCGGAATGGCACGGTCAAAGATCTGGCGGCGGCGCTTGTCCATGATCAGGACGCCGGAAGCGCCCTGCTTGTGCGCGACCAGCGTCGGCGTGCGCGCGGCGGTGGCGTTCAGCTTGTCGCCGTCGCGGCGCCAATAAATGCCGAGCCGCTCGAGTTCGACGAAGAACTCGGTGCGCATGTAGACGCTGGCCCGTTTGCAGTATTCCTGATCGGTCAGGTAGTGATTGTAATAGCGAATCGCGTAGGCCAACCGGTCGCGGCTTTTCTGTTCGGTCGAGATGTCGTGGTAGGGAATGTGGCTGGCGAAGATCGAACAGCCGCTCTTGCCGAGCAGCCCCTTCACCACCAGCACCACGCGCGCGCCTTGGTCGGCGGCCTTGACCGCGGCGTTGGCGCCCGCCGCGCCGCCGCCGATCACCAAGACATCCGTCTCGACGACTTCGACTTCCTCAACCACGGACAGCCTCCCCCGGCGCCACCATAAAGACGACCGCTAGATTGTTGTATACGGGATACTGTATTTGATATTATTATTCCTGGCAAGCTCGCCCGTAACTCACCTTATTCGGAGGAACGGCCGTTGAACCGTGTCATTGCGCGCGAACGGGTCTTTTCCCAGGTCCACCGCTATCTTCGCGACAAGATCCTACGCGGGGAATATCCCCGGGGGGCGCGCCTGATTGAAACCGACATCGCCGCCGAGCTGAGCGTCAGCCGCACGCCTGTGCGCGAGGCGTTGGTTCTGCTGCAAGGCCAGGACCTGGTTTCCGCCATCGAGAACGGCGGCTACATTGTCGCCGATCCGCGCCAGCAATTGACCGAAATCCTCGACATCCGCATCGCCCTCGAAACCCACGCGGTGACTAAGGCGATCGAGCGCTTCGACGGCGACGACCTCCGCCGGTTGGAAAACATCTGCGACAACATGGAGGCTCTCAGGGTCGAAGACGTCGCCCCCCGGGCCGAATTGAACCGCCGTTTCCACGAAACCCTGGTCGGGGCCGCCCACAACCGCCGCCTGGCCAAGATGGTGGTCGACTATCAGGACTATTTCCATGTCATTCAGCCGCTGTACGATTCCGACGCGATCGACAAGACTCAAGCCGAGCACCGCGCCATTGTCGACGCGTTGCGCCGGCGCGACGTGTCGGCCGCGACGCGGCTGGTGACCGAGCACATTACGGACGCAGGGGAACTGATCGCGAAAAAATTCGAGCATCCGCCGCGAGCGGTTTCAACGACGACATGAGGCCGAAAAACGAACGTTCCGCCGAATGTTGAAGACCACGAAAACGGCACAACGATTCATCAGGGAGCGCACCATGCTTAAGCAACGAGCGTTATCGACTTTCGTCACCGGCGCGGTCGCGGCCGCGTTCGTCTGGACGGCGACACCGGCGTCCGCGGAAACCATCCGCCTGATGACCTGGGGCGGGCATTGGCTCGATATCTTCCGCCCGATCGCGGAAAAATTCGAGAAGGATACCGGCCACAAGGTCGAATTCGTGGTGCAAACCGGCGCCGGCGACGGCATGAACAAGCTGATCGCGCAAAAGGCCACTCCCCAGATCGACGTCTGGACATCGATCGAAAGCACGGTGGCCGCGGCAACCAAGGCCGATTTGCTCGCCAAGCTCGACCCGCAGAAAATTCCCAACCTGGCGGCGATCCCGGCGAATTTGAAGACCGACACGGGCGCCGCGATCTGGCTTTCGCCGCGCGGGATTTTCTACCGCAAGGACCTGGTGCCGTTCAAAATCACCAAGTGGGAAGACCTGTGGGATTCCCGGCTCAAGGGCAAGGTCGGCACTTCCTTCACCCTCGATCGCGGCAATTTCCTGATCCTCGCCGCGCTGCTCAACGGCGGCAGCGAAAAGGACATCGACAAGGGCTTCGCCAAGATCAAAGCCCTGAAAGACAACCTGCACGCGATTTACAAGACCGACCCCGAGTCGATCAAGCTTCTGGAAACCGGCGAAATCGCGGTCGCGGGCTGGGGCATTCTGCCCAACGTCTATCGCCACCTCGGCCCCGATTCCAAATACGAGTTCGTGATGCCGGCGCCCCGCTTCCTCGCTACCATTCCCGTGTCCCTGGTCGCCGGACGCAGCGCGTCCCAGACCAAGACGGCGGAGCAGTTCATCAACCTGATGCTGACCCCCGAATCGCAGACCATCATGGCTGGAATCGCGGGCACCATTCCGGCCAACCCCAAATCGCCCGCTCCGGAAAAGTTGAAAACCATCATTCCCGCGCTGCCGGTGCCGGAAGTCTACTCGGTCGATTGGACGCACGTGAACGCCCAGTACGCCAAATGGGAGGAGCGCTGGATGCAGGAAGTGCAAGTGCGCCGCTGAACGGCGCGCCGGATCGTCCGTCCATCGAGGGCGTGCCTTGCTTCGGGTGTCGACCGTAACGGCCGGTCGCCGATGGCTTTGGCCGACGACGTTCCTGCTTCCTTCCGGGATCGTCGTCGGCTTTTTCTTTTACACGCTCTCGATCATGCTCCACTACAGCGTCCGGCCGAGTCTCGGTCCGGGCTTGGTCGGCGACGGGTTCACGCTCGACAATTACGCCAAGTTCCTAGCGTCTCCCTTTTATCTCGACTTCCTGCTCCGCTCGCTGTGGATTTCGCTTTACTGCACGGCCATCACGGCGGTGCTCGGCTACACGATCGCCTATTTCATGTATCGTTCGTCGCCCGCCGTGCGCCTGGTCGCGGGCGTCGTTCTGATCGTCCAGTTCTTCACCGCCTACGTCATCCGCACCTACGCGGTGATGATGGTGATCGGCAAGAACGGCGTCATCAACAAGACCCTGCTCGGCCTCGGCCTGGTCGACGCGCCGCTCCGGTTGCTCTACACCGAAGCCGGCGTCGCCATCGGCATGGTGCTGGTGTCGTTGCCGTTCATGGTGTTTCCGATCTTCAACAGCCTGCAGGCGCTGCCGCGCAACCTGGAGATCGCCGCCATGTCGCTCGGCGCCGGGCGGCTGCGCACGTTCTGGCAGGTGATCTTTCCCTTGACCCTGCCCGGAGTCGCCGCCGGAATCGTGATCGTGTACCTGTTCGAACTGACCTCCTACATCGTTCCCGGCGCCCTCGGCGGCGGCTACGTCGACATGATGGCCAACCTGATCTACGCGAAGGCGATGCAGTCCTTCGACCATCCGTTCGCCGCCGCTTCGGCGATGGTGATGCTGGCGGTATCGCTGGCGGCCGTGTACCTGCTGCAGAAATTCTTTCGCCGGGTGACGCCGCGCCAATGAGCATGCGCGCCCGAACATCGCGCCATTTCGGCGTCAAGCTGGCGGGAATTACGCTGTTGTTTTTGCTCGCCTTTCCGTTGATCGTCCTGTTCGGCGTATCGCTCAATCCCGGCGTCGAGCAGATTTTCCCGCCGACCGGGCTCTCGCTGCGTTGGTATTACAACCTCGCCAACCGTGACGGCTTCGCCAACGCCGCGGTCTTGACCATGATCCTGGCATCGGCGACCGCCGTCATCAGCGTGGTGATCGCGACATTCGCCGGCATCGCCCTCGTCCGTTACCGGTTCTTCGGCCGCGACGCCGTTCTCACCCTCCTGCTGTCGCCCCTGATCGTGCCCCAGGTGGTGGTCGGCATGGCGTTCCTGGTGACGCTCTCCTCCCTCGGCATCGTCAGTTCCGTCGTTTCGCTCGCCATCCTGCACGTGGTCATCACCTTACCGTTCGCGACCCGGGTGGTGGTGGCGGCGCTGGAGGGTGCTTCGCGCACGCTGGAGGAAGCCGCCCGCTCCCTCGGCGCGCCACCGGCCAAGGCGTTCATGCTGGTGACGCTGCCGCTGGTGCGGCCGGGTATCGTCGCGGGCGGCGTGTTCGCCTTCGTCACCTCGTTCGAGAACTTCACCGCCTCGCAGTTCCTGGTCTGGAACCGCACCACCTTGCCGGTCGAGCTTTATCTTTTCGTCCAGACCGAAAACGATCCGACCGGGGCGGCGGTTTCCTCGCTGGTGGTGCTCGGCGTCATCCTGTTCGTGCTCGCGTTCAATCGTGTCGTCGGGCGCCATCTGTTCGCGCCGGGGGGGCACTGATGGCGCAGGTCGAACTTCGCCAGATTCGCGTACAGATCGCGGGGCTCGAAATCCTGAAAGGAGTCTCCCTCGATCTCGCTCCCGCCGAGTTCGTCGCCGTCCTGGGCCCGAGCGGTTGCGGCAAAACGACGCTGCTTCGGGTCATCGCGGGGTTCGTCGATTACAAGGGCGAGTTGATCGTCGGTGGTCAGCCCTACGACGCGGTGCCCGCCCACCGCCGCGACATGGGGCTGGTATTCCAGGATTACGCGCTCTTTCCCCACATCACGGTCGCCGACAACATCGCCTTCGGACTGCGGCTGCGCCGCCAGCCCGCGGCCGAAATCGAGCGACGCACGGCCGATCTGATCCGCCTTCTGCAACTCGACGGGCTGGAGCGGCGCCTGCCGAGCGAACTTTCCGGCGGCCAGCGCCAGCGGGTGGCGCTCGCCCGCGCGCTCGCCATCGACCCCAAGGTCCTCTTGTTGGACGAGCCGTTGAGCGCGCTCGACAAGAAGCTGCGCGAGGAAATGCAGGTCGAACTGCGCCAGTTGCAGCACCGCTTCAAGATCACGACCCTGTTCGTGACCCACGACCAGGAGGAAGCCCTTGCCCTTGCCGACAAGGTAGTGGTGATGGATCGCGGCGTCATCCGCCAAGTCGGCACGCCGGAAGACATCTACCAACGCCCGCTCGACCGGTTCGTTGCCACCTTCATCGGCAAGTCCAACATCTTCGAAGGCGAACGCGTTGGCGCCGACGCCGGCATGATCGTGTGCCGGCTTTTCGGTAACGCGACGGTCCGGGTTCCCGCGCGCGGCGGCGTCGAGGCTGGCGCGGGCCCGGTTTATTTCTCGATCCGGCCGGAAAAAATTCAACTCGACCGCGCGCCGCCGGACAGCCACGTTACCAACATCCTGAAAGGACGGATTGCGCACGCCGCTTATCTCGGTACTCACCAGCGCGTCGGCGTACGGCTCGAGTCCGGCGCCATAATCGATGTGCGCCTGCCGCACCAACAGCCGTTCGCGCCGGACGAGCCCGTCGCCGTGTGGTGGGCGCCGGAGGACAGCCTGCTCGTGCGCCCCTGAACGGCGCCGTCAGCGCCCCGTCAACAACGCCCGCGCGCGCCCGACCGCGTCCGCCGGCAGCGTGTGCCGGCGCGGGAAATCGGCGCTCGGCCGCGTGGCATCGACGATCATCTTGGCGGTGAGGCCGGCGTTGTTGGAAGGGTCGAGGATTGCGCCCATGGCGTTGCGCAAAATGTCGACGTCGCGGTCGGCCTGAAAGCGCGTCGCCATCGCCCACATCACGTCCCGGTCGCTCCGGATATCGACGTCGTCGTCCACCACCACGACCAATTTCAGGCTGAGATCGTCGCCGAACGCGGCGGCGGCCGCGTTTCGGGCCTGGCCCGGCGCCGGCGCGCGCATCGCGATATAGGCGTGAAACCGGCAACATCCGGATTTCGGATAGGCGACGCCGACGACGTTGGGGAAATTCTGGCGCAGCACGCGCGTGAGCCGCGCTTCCTGCGGCACCGCCAAAAGGCCGATGTGCTCGTCCGAGATTCCGGGAATGATGTCGTGATAGATCGCGCCGCGGCGATGGGTGATGGCGGTGAACTCGATCACCTGCTGGGTCGAACGTTCCGAGGCGTAGCCGGTGAATTCGGCGAACGGGCCTTCCGGTTCGCGCACGCCGCAGAGAATATGGCCTTCGAGCACGATCTCGGCGTGAATCGGCGATTCGACCGGCACCGTCACGCCGGGAACGATTTCCAGCGGCCGGCCGAGAAAACCGCCGGCGACTTCGTATTCGTCGGCGTCGATCGGCCCCTTCCATAGGCCACTGCCGAAAATGAACATCGGATGCGCGCCGACGATGACCGCGACCGGAACCTGCTTCAAGCCCATGGCCTCGGCGCGTTGGACGTAATTCCAGAGATGGCGGCGGCTGTGCAGGCTGGTGCCGACCCGGGTCCGCCCCTTGACCTGCATGCGGTGAAAGCTGGCGTTGCGCACGCCGGTTTCCGGGTCCTTGGCGACGACGATGCCGTTGGTGATGTAGCGCCCGCCGTCTTCCTTGAAGTGATTCATGATCGGCAGGTAGCCGAGGTCGACCCTGTCGCCGGTCAGCACCACGTCGCGGATCGGCCCCTTGTCCACCAGCTTGGGCGGGAGGCGCTTGTCGCCGAGACCGGCCCAGGCCTCGATCAGCTTGTCTTCGGCAACGCCGAGCGCGCGGGCGTAACGTCGGCGCGAGCCGAACACGTTGGCGACCACGGGGAAACGGCCGTCGCCGACCCGCTCGAACCACAGCACCGGCGCGCGGTCCTGACGCTCAAGCTCCATCGCCACGGCCGTGACGTCGTAATCGAGCGATACCGGCTCGGCGATGCGCAGGATGCCGTGCGGATCGTCGGCCTCCAATTCGGCCAGAAACCCCCGCAGATCGGGGGCCTTGTCTTTTCCGGTCATTCGTCTTCCTGATCGAAGAGAGTCATGATTTGACCGATCTTTTCTTCCTCGGCGCGCCGCAACACATGGGCGCCGAGCATGATGTCGCTGATGGCGAAGCCGCGGTGCCAATAAACGATCCGCTCGCCCGGGGCGGTTCGGCCCGGCTTGCGCCCGGCGACGATTTCGCCGATTTCGGCGTGAACCTTGGCGCGCGTCAATTCGCCGCTTTCGATCATCGGGAACAATTGGCCGCCCTTGCGGCATTGTTCCCAATCGTCGACCACGATCTTGTCCGCGGCCCGCACCGTTTTCGGATCGACCGCCATGATCCAGCCGTAAGTCACCAGCAGGACGTTCGGCTTCAGCCATTCGTCGCGGATCAGGATGTCCGGCCGTTCCAGCCGCGTCGCCTCGACGACGATATCGGCGCCGCGCACCGCCTCTTCCGTCGTCGCCACGGCGCGCGCTTTGACCCCGAGCGTCGTTTCCACCCGGCGCGCCAGTTCCTCGCGCGTGGCGGTACGCTTGCTGGTGATCCGAATTTCGTCCAAATCGTAGAGTTCGGCCAGCGCCGCGAGATTGGCGTAAGCCGTGCCGCGCGCGCCGACATGACCGACGATCTTGGGTTCGGGCGGCGCCAGATGCTTGGCGCCGATCCCGGTCACCGCGCCGGTGCGCGCGGTGGTGAGATCGGTCGCGTCCATCAGCGCCTTGGGCGCCCCGGTGCGGGGGTTATACAGCGTCAACATCGCCACTTCCGACGGAAGACCGTGGCGGTAATTCTCGACGTAGTCGCCGACCACCTTGACGCCCGCCGTGTCGACCGGCCCCGCCCACCCGACCAGGATATTGAAATGGCCGTTGTAGCGGTCGTCGAGCTGGATGTGCGCCTTGGGCGGGAGAACCACCTCGCGCCGGCCGTGCGCCGCCAGCCCGGATGCGACGATCTCGAGCAACGCACCGGTTGGCGGCAACAACGACCTGACTTCGGCCCGGTTCAGGAAACGGAAATCAACCCGGGCCACGTCGGCTTACCACTTCGACTGCTTCGCCATCGCCTCGATTTTCTTGGCGTCGAAGCGGTTGATGTCGTCGATGAAGCGATTGGTGTAGGCGGCGGCGACGTTGAAGTCCGCCGGAATGAGTTTTTCCTGGATGGCAAGATCGGCCATCCGCTTCCACACTGTCTCCACATTCTGGCCCCATTTCACGCCCGGCTCGAGCCGCATCAGATCGAAGCGCGAGAGGAAAACGTGTTTCGCCTTCTTGAGCGCCTCGGCCTCGTCCATACCCTGCGGCTTGGTTTGCGGATAGACCTTCCAGTGGTTGCGGATCGAGGCGTCGGGGTTGGCAAGGCCGTAGATGCTGGCCTTGGCGATCCCGCGCACCATCTTGATGACCCACTCCGGATTCTTGTTCAGGATGTCCTCGTGGGTGATGACGACGTTACCGAGCATTTCGTTATTCCACGGCGGAACGATTAAGTTAAATTTGACGCCGGTGTTCTCGAAGGAGGCGACTTCCGTGTCCCAAACGGCGTATACGTCGATGTCCTTCTTCTTGAGCGCGTTCAGGGCCGGCGCACCGAGGCCGACCGCCAGCCACTTCACGTCCTTGTCCGGATCGATGCCCGCGGTCTTGAGCGCCGCGCGGGTGAAGGCAACCGAGCCGACCGCCATGTTGGGCACGCCGATGGTCTTGCCCTTGAGGTGCTCGGGTTTGGTGATCGGCGTATCGGATAGCGACACGATACGATAGATCGGCTTGCGGGCGTAAGTGTAGACCGCGACGATCGGCACGCCCTTGGCGCGCGCCTTCATCACGTCCTCGCCGCCGACCGACGAAAAGTGAACCTGGCCGCTGGCGACCTGCTGGATACCGGCGGTCGAACCTTGCAGGCCGATAACCTCGACCTCCAGGCCTTCCTCCTTCCAAAAACCGGCCGAGAGCGGGATCGAGGAATGGGCCGCGTGCCCGGTCGTAATGCTGGTCGTGGTCGGAGCAAAAACGAGCTTGGTCTTTTGTTGGGCGTGCGCCGTGCCGCCGATAACAACGGCGGCGAGAATCAGAGCCGCCAGGCGCATGATCGAATGTCTGAACATGTTGACCTCCTTGGGTTGACGTGCCCCGGTTGCCGTCCGGGATCGTTGGTTGATTGGGTTAGACCGTGTGCAAGTCGGCGCCGCGACTCCAGAACACGAGACGGCGCTGAAATGCCTGGATGATCAGGTTCAACGATACCCCGAAAACGCCGAGAATGACGAGGATCGCAAATACCTGGGCGATGTTGAATTGGAAATTGGCCTCGAGAATGAGATTGCCGAGGCCGGATTTCGAACCGACGAATTCGCCGACGATCGAGCCCAAGATGCTGAAGATCAGCGCGATATTGAGCCCGGCGAACACGAACGGCAGCGCATTGGGCAGCTTGACCATGCGGAAGGTTTCCCAGCGCGTGGCGCGGAGCGAACGCATCAGGTCGAGCTTGCCCTGGTCGCAGGTCTTGAGGCCGACGATGGTGTTGACCAGCACCGGGAAGAACGACACCAGCGCCGCGATCACCACCTTCGATTGGATGCCGTAGCCGGCCCAGATGATGATCAAGGGGGCAATGGCGATCTTGGGCAGGGTCTGCAGGGCGACCAGATAGGGATAAACGGTTTTCTCGACGATCCAGAATTGGGCGACCAGGGCGCCGATGCCGATGCCCAACACCGACGCCAAGGCGAATCCGCAGAGCGCCTGAAAGGCGGTGACCAGAAAATGATGGAGGAACAATCCCGACTTGATTCCGGCGAACAGGGACACGGCGATCTTGGTCGGCGGCGGCAGAATGTAGTCGGGGACGCCGAAGGCGTGGACCGAGCCTTCCCACACCACCAGCAGCAGAACCAGGAACGCGGGCGCGAGATAATATTCCGGCTTGGCGAGGACGGTGTGCCACCCGAATGACCGGCCTTGCGGCTCCAACGGCACGGTGGCGGTATCGCTTGCGGGCTGCATCATCGGGCGGCTCCATTCTCAGGCCGGCGGCGCGGCGCTGGCATCGAGCACCCGCCGGATGCGGCGGGTGAACGTTCCGAAGGTCTCGTCGCTCAACATGTCGAGGTTGCGCGGGCGCGGCAACGCAATCGGCACGTCGGCGAGAATGCGTCCCGGGCGCGGCGACAGCACGATCACCCGGTCGCTCAGGAATACCGCCTCGGTGATCGAGTGGGTGATGAGAAATACGGTCTTGCGCGCCGTGTCCCAGATTTTCAGCAGCTCCAACCCCATGGTTTCGCGCGTCAGCGCGTCGAGCGCGCCGAACGGCTCGTCCATCAGCAACACCGCCGGATCGTGAACCAACGCGCGCGCGATCGAAACGCGCTGGCGCATGCCGCCCGACAGCTCATGCGGATACTTGTCCTCGAAGCCCTTGAGGCCGACCAATTCGAGAAGCCGGCGGGCCGTCGCCAACGCCGAGGCGCTTTCCAACCGCAGCACCTGCGCGGGCAGCAGGACATTGTTGAGAACCGTGCGCCACGGCAACAACGTGGCGTCCTGAAACACGATGCCGATGTCGCGGCTCGGCCCGGTCACGGTCTCGCCCGCCAGCCGGAACGTGCCGCCATGATCGCCTTCCAGGCCGGCAATGATGCGCAGAAGCGTGGTCTTGCCGCAGCCCGACGGACCGACCACGGAAACGAATTCGCTGGACCCGATGGTCAGGTTGACCTGGTCGAGAGCTTTGACCGTGCCCCCGGAGGTGGTACGGAACGTCTTGCTGACGCCGTCGAGTTGAATGAGAGCGGCCGCAGCGGTATTGGCGTTCGCGGGCGCTCCCGCGAATTTTTCAGCGACCGGAAAGCTCAAGACGTTCGATGGCACGTACCGCCTCGCCCCGAAAAGCCGTTCTCCCGCTGCCATTATTCGCCACCCCGTCTCCGCGAGGTTGTCGAAACATCTAAGCGTCTACGGTTTTTGGCGTCAACCATTCCGGCGCGAATGCAATGCGTTGTTCCGCAATCCGGAACTCGACCGCCAGGGCCGTTTGCGGGCGCGGGTCAGCCTTTCGCGGGATCGACTTCGGCCGGCAGATACCACGGGCACAGCCAGCGTTCGGTCCAGGCCACAACATAGAAACACGTGATCCCGGTGAGCGAGAGAATGACCAACATCCCGAACATGATCGACGTCTTCATCGCCCCGGCGCTCGATATGATCAGATAGCCGAGGCCTTTGTCGGCGCCGACGAATTCGGCCACGACCGCGCCAATGACGGCAAGTGTGATGGCGACCTTGAAGCTCGAAAACACGTATGGCATCGCCCACGGCAACCGCACGCGCCAGAACACGCGCCATGCGCTGGAATCGAACGAGCGCGTCAACTCGAGCAATTCGGCATTCACCGATTCCAGCCCGGTGGCCGTATTAATGACGATCGGAAAAAATGCCACCGTCGCGGCGACGACCATGTTCGACGTCATGCCGTACCCGATCCACAGGAGCAAAAGCGGCGCGAGCGCGACTTTGGGCACCGATTGCAGCATCAACAGGATCGGGTAAATCACCCGGCGCAGAAACGGCGAATAAACCACCAGGATGGCGAGCGGAATACCGACGGCGATGGCGATGAAAAATCCGCCGACGATGGCCGTCAGGGTCGCGAAGAAATGCAACGGCAGAACCGCGCGAATCTCCCAGGTTTCGATCGCGATGTGGCTCGGCGCCGGCAGCAGCCACTTGGGCACGTCCAGCGCGCGGCACAGAATTTCCCACGCGACGATCAGGCCGGCGAGAGTCAGGATCGCGGGCGCGTATTCGACAGCCGAGCGGCGATATCGGACCCAGGCCATCGGCGTCAGCGCTCCCGCCGCTCGGCGTAAATCGCCTTGCGGATCGTCCGCAGGTATTGGGTGAACTCGGGCGTAAATTCGGTGCTCGGGGCGCGCGGGCGCGGCAAGTCAATGGGGACGTCCATCACGACCCGGCCGGGGCGCGCCGTCATGACGATGACGCGATCGGCCAGCAACACGGCCTCGGCGATGCTATGGGTGACGAACACCACGGTCTTGCGCCGTTCGTTCCAGATGCGCAGCAGTTCGAAACTCAGGTCTTCGCGCGTCATGGCGTCGAGCGCGCCGAACGGCTCGTCCATCAGCAACATTTCCGGGTCGTACACCAGGGCGCGGCAGATCGACACCCGCTGCTGCATGCCGCCCGACAACTCGCTCGGCAACGCGCCTTCGAAGCCGCCGAGGCCGACCAGTTCGATCAAGCGCCGCGCCTCGTCGCGATAGTCGGTCACCGGCCAGCCGAGCATTTCGATCGGAAAGAGAACATTGTCGAGCACCGAGCGCCACGGCAGCAGCACCGGCTGCTGGAACACCATGCCGATCTTGCGCGACGGCCGGCTGAGAATCTGTCCGTCGAGCCGAATCTCTCCTTGCGTGGGCGGCGTGATGCCGCCGATCAGCTTCATCAGCGTACTCTTGCCGCACCCGCTCGGGCCCACCACCGTCACGAACTGGTCGCGCGGAATCGACAGGGTGAGCTCGCGCAGCGCCTCGACGTCGGCGCCGGCGCGCGTGACGAAGCGCTTCGCCACGCGCGCGAGCGACACGAGCGGCGGCGCGACCGCCGACGGCGACGCGATAACGACCATCGCGGCGCTTCCGGATCTATTTGCCGGCGGGCACGACGGGCATCGCGGGCAGATATCCGGTCAGGTAGATGTCCTCGACCGGGACGGTCCGCTTGAGCGACAACGCGGGCGTAATGTTGTCGCGCGTTTTTTCCATCCGATTGCGGTCGATATGGCCAAGTCCGACGCGGCGGAGTTCGGCGGTCGTTTGCATCTCCTTGAGGGTCGTGAGTTCGTCCATCGCCGCGTTTGCATCGACTTCCGGATGGTGTTTGCGCAGGATGGCGATCGCCTCGTCGGGATGGTCGAAGGCGTAGGCGATGCCCTTCAGCGACGCCGCCACGAACCGGCGGACAAGGTCGGATTTTTCCTGCGCGGTCGAGGTCCGCACCAGAATGGCGTTACCGTAGGCTTCGAGGCCGAAATCGGAATAACGCATGCCGAGCGCGGTCTTGCCCTGCTGCGCCGCGGCGCGGCGGAATTTGCCGATGTTGATGCTTTGCTCGAGCACCGCATCGACCTGCCCCGACATCAACAGCGGCAGGAAGGTGGCGCCATCCACCACCACTTCGCGGATTTTGCTCCGATCGATGCCGTTGACCTTGAGAAACGCCGGAAACATGTTGACCGACGCGCCCGAGGCGGAGCGACCGATCGCCCGGCCTTCGAGGTCCTTGGGCGCCTTGATCCCCGATTGCGCGAGATAGATCAGCCCGAGCGTCGCCCGGTCGTAGATCATAGCGACGATGCGGACCGGAATGTCGTCGTTGGCGCGGGCGGCGATAATCGCGCCGGTATCGGCAAGGCCGATCAGCGCCGATCCCGCGGCGACGCGCTTGATGGTATCGCCCGAGCCGAACCCGCGCGCGATCGTCACCTCCAACCCGACGTCCTTGTAAAATCCTTTCTCGCGCGCCGTAAAGTAGCCGCTGTGGGTCCCGTTCACTACCCAATCGAGCGCGAAACTGACGTTATCCGCGGCGCCGGCGGAAACGGGCGCCAGCGCCAGGGCCAGCCCGAGAAGGCGCCGGCCTATTGCGTTCATCGTGCGTCGCAACATGATCGTTCTCCCTGTTATCCGTGATGGTCAGTTCTTGATGTAATCCTCGAGTTTCAGTTCGTTAAGGCCCGGGGCTTTTTTCCGCTCGAAGGCCTCGACGTGTTCGAGCGGCTTGGTAGCGTCGATTCCCAAGCGCCCCCAATGCATGCGATGAGGGTCGCGGGCGAATGACGGCACGCCGGGAATTTGCATGATGTCCCGATCGGGGCGGCAGCGGGTCGCCATCGCCCACAGCACGTCGTTCCAATTGTGGATATCGACGTCCTCGTCCACCACCACGCAATAAAGGATGCGGTTCATTTCGGCGCCGAAGGCGGCCAACATCGCCCGTTGGGCTTGCCCGTCCGCGGTCTTGGCGATCTGCACCGCGCAGAATTGCAACAGCGGAAAACAGGTTACGTCGCGGACGGCGGGCACCCAGGTGCGAATGCCGTTGTAAATTCCGCCCGCGAGCGGCACCGCGCTCATCGCCAATTCCTCGCTCGAGCCGGAGCTGATCGCGTAAAAAACCGCGTCCTTGCGGGCATAAGCGCGCTTCACCGTGAACACGTGGTTGTCCATCACCGGCACGTAATAATCCATCCATTCGCCGAAGGGGCCTTCCGGGCGCCGCACGTTGGGGAGGATTTCGCCTTCGATCAGAAATTCGGTGGTCGCCGGCACCGGCAAGCCCGAGATCGGCGACGGTCGCATCGGGAAACGCCGCCCGGAAATGCGCGCGGCCAAATCGTATTCGCTGGCGGTCGGCCCGATCGTCGCTGCGCCGGCCAATATCGCCGCCGGCGGCATGCCGATGGCCACCACCGCGGGCACCGGCGCGCCGCGTTTCTCCATCTTCTGCTGGATCCGGTACAAATCGCCCGAGGTGCTCAATCGGCAACGCAGTTCGTCCGGGCCGATAATCTGCATGCGGTGGTAGGAAAGATTGACGACACCGCTGTCGGGATCGCGCGCGATGATGACGCTTGCGGTCAGGTACGGTCCGGCGTCTTTCTCCGAAAAGATGATCTGCGGAACGTCTGCAGGCGATACCTCCTTCCAGTCGTCGCCTTCCGTCGGATGTTCGTCGCAAATCGGTTCCGCCGTCGTCGTCAATTCGCTCCACCGCGCGGCAACCTTGTTTTTGTCGACGCCGAGCAATTCAGCGATGATTCCATAGTTGCCGAAGATATTGCTGACCACCGGATAGCGGGTGCCGCGCACCTTTTCGAACAGGACCGGCAAATTCGGGCCCATTTGAATCTTCCGCACCACGGCGTTCAACTCGAATCGCCGATCGACTGCCTTGCGCACCGTCAGCAATTGGCCGCGACTTTCGAGTAAGCGCAGATAGCTGCGCAGGCTTGCCGTCATGAATCACCCCGTCGCCCGCTCATTGCCCCAGTGCCTGCCCCGCGAAGCGCTCCCGCAATGCTTGCGCCGCGTCGCGCAGCGCATTGACGATGGTCGATCTGGGCACTTGTTCCAGGCGCTGCGAGACACCGACCAGACCGACGCTATGGAACACGCCGCCGGGGACATGAATCGGGCAAGCGTAGCTCGACACGCCGGGATCCAGTTCGTCGAGGCAGGCGGCGTACCCGGCTTTGCGCACCTCCGCCAGTTCGGACAGCACTTTTTTCTTGGAGGTGGTCGATTTCGGCGTGAACGCCGTCAGCGGCCGATCGAGCACGCGGCCGAGAAACTCATCGTTCTGGAACGCGAAGATCGCCTTGGCCGAAGCGGCGGCGTGCAACGGCATCACCCGTCCCGGCTGGACGTAGGAATGGCGTTCGCTATCGGGCAACACCATGGCGATCGATTCCACGTTTTCGCCTTCGAGCTTGGCGACGAACGCCGTTTCGGCGAAACGTTCGACCAGGCTTTCGAGCACCGGCCGAGCCAGATCGGCGACCACTTCGCGCGGCGTGCGCAGATGCAACAGGCGCAGAATGCGGCTGCCGAGGACATAAATCTTCCGGTTCTGGCTCGGCTCCAGATAGCCGACACGCAACAATGCGCCGATCAGGCGATGAACCGTGCCCTGAGGCAGTTCCGTCCGGCGCATGATTTCGGCGAACGTCAGTCCGCCCGGGCTCGCCGCAACCGCATCGAGCACGCGCGCGTATCGACCGAGAATCCCCTTTTCCACCGTCATTCGCGTTATCCCACTTTGTCCGTATTGACTCGACCTGGGACAAATCTTAACATTTTCTTTAAATAAAACAAAGTTCCGAATTTCGAAACTTTCGGAAAGGCCCCCGCCCATGTCCTCCGCGTCTTCCGCCCCCTCGCGCCTCGAGCCCAATTCGCCCTACGCGCGCGACATTCGGCGGCACCTGCATCCGTTCACCAACGCCGCTCTCCACCAAGAAAACGGGCCGCACATCTTTGTCCGCGGCGAGGGCATCCACGTCTTCGACGAAGGGGGCAAGCGCTACATCGAGGGATTGTCGGGGCTGTGGTGCACGTCGCTCGGTTTCAGCGAAAAGCGCCTCGCCGACGCCGCCCGGCGCCAATTGGAAACTCTGCCATTCTACCACAACTTCGCGCACAAGGCGGTGTCGCCGGCGATCGAGCTTGCCGATTATCTGGTCGGCCGCGCGCCGGTGCCCATGTCCAAGGTCTTCTTCACTTCCTCGGGTTCGGAAGCCAACGATACCCAGATCAAGCTCGCGTGGTACTACAACAACGTCCTCGACCGCCCGAACAAGAAAAAGATCATCGCACGGCGCGGCGCTTATCACGGCATCACCGTCGGCGCCGGTTGCCTGACCGGACTTGCCTACGCCCACAACGGCTTTGATACGCCGATTGCGCAAATCCTGCACACCGATTGCCCGCACGCTTATCATCACGCCCACCCGGGCGAGACCGAGGAAGCCTTCGCCGCCCGCTTGGCCTCCAACCTGGAAGCCCTGATCGAACGGGAAGGTCCCGACACCGTCGCCGCCTTCATCGCCGAGCCGTTCCTCGGCGCCGGAGGCGTGATCCCGCCGCCGAAGGGCTATTTCGAGCGCATCCAGCCGATTCTCGCCAAGCACGACATCCTGTTCATCGTCGACGAGGTGATCAGCGGCTTCTACCGCACCGGCCGGATGTTCGCGACCGAGACCTACGGTCTGAAACCCGACCTCATCACGCTGGCCAAGGCGCTATCCTCGGGCTACCAGCCGATCGGCGCGGTGATGCTGTCGGAGAAAATCTACCAGGCGGTGGTCGAAGGCAGCCGCCGCTACGGGATTTTCGGCACCGGCTTCACCTACACCGGCCATCCGGTGCCGTCGGCGGTCGCGCTGGAAACCCAGCGCGTCTACGACGAACGCGATATCGGCGCGCATGTCCGTTTCGTGATCCCGCGCTTCCAAAAGCGGCTCGCGGCGCTCGCCGACCGGCCGCTGGTCGGCGAGGTGCGCACCGCCGGATTGATCGGCGGCATCGAGCTGGTCGCCGACAGGAAAACCCGGACCAACTTCGATCCGGCCCGGAAAGTGGGCGCCTGGACCATGAACAAGGCCGCCGAGCACGGTCTGATCGTGCGCGCCTTGATCAACGATACCATCGCGCTTTGCCCGCCCTTGATCATCACCGAGCCCCAGATCGACGAGATGTTCGACCGCCTCGAACGCGCGCTCGACGACGCGGCCAAGGCGTTCGCCGGTGGCTGAGAAGGCCGCAGCCGCCACCGCCGGCTGGCGGGTGGGCGTGGACATCGGCGGGACGTTCACCGATGTCGTCGCGATCGCGACGACATCGGGCGAAACCCGGATCGCCAAGGTTCCGACCCGCCCCGGCGACCGGGTCGATAGCTTGTTCGACGCGCTCGCGGCGGTCGGGCTCGATTGGAAGGACGTCGGCGATCTGATCCACGGAACGACCATGATCACCAACGCCATCATCGAGGGCCATCTCGCCAAGGTCGCGTTGGTGACGACCAAGGGCTTCGCCGACACCCTCGCCATTGGCCGGCAAAACCGGCGCGAGCTTTACCGCCTCGACGTTACGCCGAAGCTGCCCCCGCTGGTGCCGCCCGAGCGCTGCTTCGAGGTGGACGAACGGCTCGATCACGACGGCAATGTCCTCAAGGCTCTCGGCGACGCCGACGCCGATAAGGCGATCGCAAGCTCCGAACGGAGCGGCGCCGAGGCGGTCGCCGTGTCGTTGATTCACGCCTATGCCAATCCCGCGCACGAGGAACGGCTCGGCGAGCGCTTGCGCCGCCGCTTCCCCTACGTCGCCCTTTCCAACCGCGTCAATCCCGAGGCGCGCGAGTACGAGCGGACCGCGACAACGGCGTTGAGCGCAAGCGTGATGCCGCTCGCCGCCGGTTATCTCGACAATCTCACCCGGCGCGTGCCCGCCGGCACGCGCATCCACTTGTTCCATTCCTCGGGCGGCATGGCGTCCGCCGAAGCGTTGCGCGACCTGCCGCTGGCGCTGGCCATGTCCGGTCCCGCCGCCGGAGTCGCCGCCGCCGCGCGCATCGCCCGCGACCTCGCCCTCGACCACGTCATCAGCTTCGACATGGGCGGTACCACCACCGACGTTTGCCTGATCAACGACGGGCGCCCCGAAATCGCCACCGACCGCGCCTTGGCCGGGCGGCCGCTGCGCCAGCCGATGGTTGCGGTCGAATCGATCGGCGCCGGCGGCGGTTCGATCGCCTACGTCGACCACGGTGCGTTGTGCGTGGGACCCGAAAGCGCCGGGGCCGAACCGGGGCCCGCCTGCTATGGCCGCGGCGGTACCAAACCCACGGTCAGCGACGCCAATCTCGCGCTCGGCTATCTCGATCCCGCCCGCCCGCTCGGCGGCGGCATGCGGCTCGACCCCGCCGCCGCCGACCGCGCCATCGCGGCGCTTGCCGCCGACGCGGGGCTCGGCACACGCGAAACCGCGCTCGGCGTCGTCGCCGTCGCCAACCAGACGATGGTTCGCGCGCTCCGGCGCATCACGGTCGAGCGCGGCGTCGACGGGCGGCGCTGCGTCCTGCTCGCCTTCGGCGGCGCGGGCCCGATGCATGCGGCCGCGGTGGCGCGCTCCTTCGGCATCGCGCGCGTCGTGGTGCCGGCGGCCTCCAGCATTTTCTCCGCCCTCGGTTGCGCCGCCGCCGAGATGAGCTATTCCCAGCAGCGCACACTGCGCATGCCCTTCGCCGCATGGGACGCGGGCCGCATCGCGACCGCCCGGACGGAACTCCGCGCGCGCCTCGCCGCGCCGCTGCTCGCGGCCGGCCACCGCGCGGACGACATCCGCTTCGAGGACGTCGCCTCGGTTCGCTACGGCGGCCAAAGCTACGCCGTCGAGATTGTCGATCCGGACTTCGCCGATCCCGCCGACCTGGGACGGCGCTTCCGCGACCGGCATGAGCGCCTCTACGGCTTCGCCACCGGCGAGCCGTGGGAGCTGGTCGCGCTCCGCACCCGGGCTTTTGCCCCGCAGCGGACCAACGACGCATTCGGTCTGGCGCCCACGGCGACTTCAAAAACGTCCGCGCCGGTCGCCGGAGCCTGCGTGTTCGACCGTTCGGGGCCGGTGGCGACGCCGCGCTACGACCGCGCCCACTTGGAACCCGGCAAGGCCATTCGCGGCCCGGCGGTGATCGCGGACGCGGTCTCGACCGTGGTGGTGCCGCCCGACGCGACCCTCACCCCGGACGAACGGGGTCACCTGTTCCTCGACGTGGGAGGCGCGCCGTGAGAACCCCGGGCACGAACGCGGGCGTCGATCCCGTCACCCTCGAGGTGATCCGCAACGCGCTGACCGCGATCGCCGAGGAAATGTCGCTGGTCATCATGCGCTCGGCGCGTTCGCCGCTTTTGCGCGAAGCGGGCGATCTGTCGTCGGCGGTGACCGACGCCAACGGTTTTCTCGTCGCCCAGGGCCGCGACGTACCCATGCATCTCGGCGTGATGAGTTTCACGGTGCGCGAATTTCTGAAGCGCGTGCCGAAGGAGCGCCTAGCCCCCGGCGACGTCTGGTTTCTCAACCTGCCCGAGGTCGGCGGCAATCACCTGCCCGACGTCAAGGCGATCCGCCCGATCTTCGAGGGTGGCGTCGTGCGCGCCTTCGCCGTCAACCTTGCCCATTGGGCGGACACCGGCGGCGCGATTCCCGGCAGCTACGTGCCCCACGCCACCGACGCCTGGCAGGAGGGCTTGCGCATTTCCCCCTTGCGCGTCTTCACCGCCGCCGGGCCGGATCGCGAAAAGCTCGATTTCATCCTCGCCAATGTGCGCGGCGCCGAGGAGCGCGAGGGCGATATTCTGGCCCAAATGGCCGCGACCCGCTCCGCCGAATTGCGCATGACCCAGCTGTTCGCCGAGCACGGCACCGAAACCGTTCTCGCCGCCATCGCCGCGATCCACGACCGCGCCGAGGCGCAGATGCGCGCCGCCATCGCCCAAGTTCCCGACGGCGCCTATATGGGCGAGGATTGGCTCGACGACGACGGTTCGGGGCGCGAACGGATCGCGATCCGGGTCAAGGTCCACGTCAAGGGCGACGAGGCGACGTTCGATTTCTCCGCGAGCGACGACGCGGTGCCGGGGCCCGTCAACACGACGCCGTTCATCACCGCCGCCTCGGTGTTTTACGTCGCCAAGGCGCTGCTCGGCCCCGACATCCAGCCGAGCGGCGGCTGCTACCGCCCGCTCAAGATCGTCACCCGCCCCGGCTCGGTGCTCGAACCCGGCCCGGACAAGCCGGTGGTCGGCGGCAACCACGAAACCTCGCAGCGCGTCGCCGACGCCATTTTCCGCGCGCTGGAATCGGCGCTGCCCGGCCGCGCCAGCGCGGGCGGCCCGACCACCTCGGGCCTCGTCCTGTTCGGCGGCCGCCGCGCCGACGGCGCCTGGACCACCCTTTACGAAGTGCACGGCGGCGGCGAAGGCGCCCGGCTCGATCGCGACGGCTGGCCGGTGATCCGCGTTCACATGTCCAACGTCATGAACACGCCGGCCGAGGTGATCGAGGCCGAATACCCCATTCGCATCGAAGCGCAGAAACTCCGGCGCGGCTCCGGCGGTCGCGGCTTGCACCGCGGCGGCGAGGGCTTGCACCGGGAATACCGGGTCATGTGCCCGGACATGTCGGTCACCACCATGTTCGAACGCCGGCTGATTCCGCCCTACGGCATGCACGGCGGCGAGGCGGGCGCGCCCTTCCGCGTCACCATCGCCTACGCCGACGGGCGGACCGAGGACATGCCCGGCAAAGCCAATATCCGCCTCAACACCGGCGACGTGGTGGTGGTCGACAGCTGCGGCGGCGGCGGCTACGGGGCGCCGTCCCGCGCGCGTAATTGACGGATGAAACGGAATCGCAAATCCAAGGAGGAACCGACCCAATGAAACTCGCCAACAAGAACGCGATCGTGACCGGCGCGGCCAAAGGTATGGGCGCAGCCATCACCACGACGCTCGCGCGCGAAGGTGCCGATCTGTTGCTCACCGCGCGCGACATTCAGGCGCTCGAAGAGGTCGCGAAGGAAGTCAAGGCGCTCGGCCGCAAAGCCCATATCGTCGCCTGCGACGTGACCGTGGAAAGCCAGGTCGCGGCGATGGCGCAGAAGGCGAAAGAGGTGTTCGGCGGCCGTATCGACATCCTGGTCAATGTCGCGGGCGTTACCGGCCCGATCGAAACCCCGGTCCAGGACATCAAGGTCGAGGATTTCGACTACGTCATCCACGCCAATGTGCGCGGCACCTTCCTGCCGATCAAGCACGTGGTGCCGGCTATGATTGCCCAGAAAAGCGGCAAGATCGTCAACATCGGCGGCACGTCGGGCCTGCGCGGCTATCCCATGCGCACATCCTACAGCGCGTCGAAATGGGCGGTGCGCGGCATCACCCGCACCGTCGCCCTCGAGGTCGGCAAGCACAACATCAACGTCAACGTGGTTTGCCCCGGCATCGTCGAGACGCCGCGCATGGAAAAGCTGTGCCAGGAAAAGGCGCGCGTGCGCGAATGGACCTACGAGCAGGTCTACGAAGAATACGTGCAAGACATGGCGCTGAAGCGCGTGACCACGCCCCAGGACGTCGCCAACGCCGTGCTCTTCATGTGCAGCGAGGAAAGCCGCAATATCACCGGCCAGGAACTCGCCGTCGACGGCGGTTGGGACGTCTAGGTATCCCCTTTTCCGAAAGCGAGGCAGCCATGAATAAAATTTCCGGCCGGCCCATTCCCGAAGGATTGCCGAGCAAGATGGTGATCGGCGGCGAACGCGTCGATGCCGTTCGCGGCAAGCGCTTCGCCACGCTCGATCCGGCGACCGGGGTCGCTTTCGCCGAGGTTCCCGCCGGCGGACCCGAGGATGTCGATCGCGCGGTCGCCGCCGCCAAGAAAGCCCTCAAGGGGCCGTGGTTCAAGACGTCGCCCGCCGAACGCGGCCGGATTCTCACCCGCACCGCCGCCCTTATCCGCCGCGACAAGGAGAAGCTCGCGCGGATCGAGACTCTCGATTGCGGCAAGCCTTTGCGCGAATCCTTGGGCGACATTGAAACCGCCGCCGGCTATTTCGAGTATTACGCCGGCATCGCCGACAAATTGCAGGGCGATACCATTCCTCTCGGCCCCGACTTTATTTCCTTCACCCTGCACGAGCCGGTCGGCGTCACCGCCCACATCATTCCTTGGAATTATCCCCTGGTGACGACGGCGCGCGGCATCGCGCCCGCCCTTGCCGCCGGTAACACCGCCGTGGTCAAGCCGGCCGAACAAACGCCGCTGACCGCGATCCTACTGGCCGATCTTCTCGCCGAGGCCGGGCTGCCGGCTGGAGTCTACAATGTCGTCACCGGCTTCGGTCCCGACGCCGGCGCGCCCCTGACCGCGCATCCCGACGTGGCGCACGTCACCTTCACCGGCTCGGTGCCCACCGGCAAGGCGGTGATGAAGGCCGCCGCCGACCATGTCGCCTCGGTCACCCTCGAACTCGGCGGCAAGTCGCCGGTGGTGGTGCTGGCCGACGCCGATCTGGACGCCGCCGTCGAAGGCACCTTGAAGGCGATCTACACCAACGCCGGACAGGTCTGCTCGGCCGGTTCGCGCCTGGTGGTCGAGCGCCGCCTGCACAACGCCATGATGGAACGCTTGGTGGCGCGCGCGGAAAAATTGGTGCTCGGCCACGGCCTCGACGATGCGCCGCTCGGCCCCCTGGTATCCGACGAACAACTGAAGCGCGTGAGCGGTTTCGTCGCCGAAGCGAAGAAGCGCGGCGTCACCGTGGCGACCGGCGGCAAGCCCGCGGCGGTTGCCGGGCTCGAAGGCGGCTACTTCTTCGCGCCGACCATCTTCGATAACGTCAAAGCGACCGACGAAGTGGCGCAGGAAGAAATCTTCGGACCGGTACTGACGGTCCAGGTGGTCGATTCGCCCGAGGAAGCGGTCGCCATCGGCAATTCCACCCGCTACGGCCTGGTGGCCGGCATCTACACCGCCGACATCGGCAAGGCGCTCCGCTTCGCGCGCGACATCGACGCCGGTCAGGTGTTCATCAACCAGTACTTCGCGGGCGGCGTCTCGACCCCCTTCGGCGGGGTCAAGAACAGCGGCTTCGGCCGGGAAAAGGGCCTGGCGGCCTTAACCAGCTATTTCCGCGTCAAGTGCGTCACCGCTAAGATTTAAAAGGAGCACGCGAGAACATGTACGCGACTTTCGATCTCGACCGCCCCGGCGATCTCGCCGGCGCCCTTGCCTTGCTCAAGGCCAAGGGGGCGGTCGCCCTGGCGGGCGGCACCAATCTCATCGTCGACGTGCGCGCCGGGCGGGAAAATCCCCGCCGGGTGGTTTCCCTCGACAAGCTCGACTCCTTGCGCGGCATCCGCCAGGCAGGCGGCAAGGTCGCGATCGGCGGGCGCACCACGGTCACCGATCTGCTGCGTTCGCCGATTATCGCCAAGACCGCGCCTGCCCTGGTCGAGTCCGCGCGGCAGTTCGCCGGACAGATGGTCCGCAACACCGCGACCGTCGCTGGCAACATCGCCTGCGGCTCGCCCGCGGCCGATCTGGTTCCGCCGCTGTTCGCGCTCGACGCCGAATTGACCCTGGCGTCGCCGCGCGGGCAACGGACGGTGCCGATCGCTTCCTATTTCACCGGCTACAAGAAAGACGTCCGCCGTCCGGGCGAACTCATTACCCGCATTTCGTGGAAAGCGCCGCCGCCGCGTTCGCGCGCCTTGTTCTACAAGCTTGCGCGGCGCAAGGGCGACGCGATCACCGTGGTCGGCGTCGCCGTGGCGCTGGACATCGAGCGCGGCATCTGCCGTCGGGCCCGTATCGCCCTCGGCGCCGTGGCGCCGACCGTGTTCCGGGCGCGCGAGGCCGAGGCCATGCTCGAGGGCCAGACCCTGACCCCGGCGCTGATCGAATCCGCCGCCAAGGCCGCGGCCGCGGCCGCGCGCCCGATCGACGACGTGCGCGCGTCCGCCGCCTATCGCCGCCACGGCGTCCACGTGCTCGTCCGCCGCCTGCTCGGGCAGGCGTGGGAACAGTTATCCTGAGGAGACCCGCCATCATGCCGAAAAAGAAAGCCAGCCGGAAACCCATGCCCAAGGACCGCGCCCTCGCGCTTCGGGTCAACGGCCGCACCGTCGAGGTCGAGATCCCGCCCCACCGCACACTGCTCGAGGCGCTGCGCGACACCGGCTTCGTCGACGTCAAGCGCGGTTGCGAAAAGGGCGATTGCGGCGCTTGCGCGGTATTGATCGACGGCGTCGCGGTCGATGCCTGCCTGACGCTGGCATGGACGGTCGAAGGCCGCGACATCGTCACCGCCGCCGGCCTCGGCACCCACGAAAACATGCACCCGCTGCAGAAGACGTTCGTCGAGAAGGGCGCGATCCAATGCGGCTATTGTACGCCCGGCCTGATCGTCGCCGCGCAATCGTTGATCAGCATGACACCGAACCCGAGCGAGGAGGATATTCGCGTCGGCCTCAGCGGCAACCTGTGCCGCTGCACCGGCTACGCCAAGGTGTTCGAGGCGGTGCGCGAGGCGGCCGCCGAAGTGCGCAACCAGAGGAGCCGGCGATGAGCACATCCTTCGATCCGACCACGGCCCGGGCCAACGTTGCCTTCCGCCAAGTAGGCAAGCCCCTGGCGCGCACCGATGCGCCCGGCAAGGCGATCGGCCGCACGCCCTACGCCGGCGATTACGTCATGCCCGGCATGCTGCACGCTAAGGTTTTGCGCAGCCCGCTGCCGAGCGCGCGGTTGGTGAAGCTCGACGTGCGCAAGGCCCGGGCGCTGCCCGGCGTGGTCGCGGTGCTGACGGCGCGCGAATTGCCCGACCGCCTGGCGCCCACCGACATTCCCGGCCAGACCGGCCAGGCACGACTCAAGACCGATCAGCAGATCCTGGTGCGCGAGCGCGTGCGTTACCACGGCGAGCCGCTCGCCCTGATCGCCGCCGAAAGCCCGGACATCGCCGAGCATGCGATGAAGCTGATCGAATACAAGCTGGAGCCGCTGCCGGCGGTGTTCGACCCCGAAGAAGCCTTGCGTCCCGGCGCGCCGATCGTGCAGGGCACCGACAACGTCGTCGCCCGCCACGCCATCAACAAGGGCGACGTCGCCGCCGGGTTCGCGGCCGCCGACGTGGTGGTCGAGCGCACCTACCGAACCCAGTTCATCGAGCACGCGTTCCTGGAGCCCGAGGTCGGCCTTGCCTGGATCGACGAGAACGACGTCGTCAACATCCGGGTCTCGACCCAGGTGATCGAGCATTTCCGCTTCATCGCCGACGCCATCGGCGTGCCCCACAACAAGGTGCGCATCATGGGCGCGCTGGTGGGCGGCGGCTTCGGCGGCAAGGAGGACATCACCGTCGAGGTCTATCTTGCGCTGCTCGCCAAATTTACGCACCGCCCCGTGCGGCTCGAATTCACGCGCGAGGATTCGTTCATGGGGCACGGCAAGCGCCACCCCTTCATTCTGCGCTACAAAACCGGGGTCAAGCGCGACGGCAAGATCACCGCGCTCGAGGTACGCTTGATTTCGGACGCCGGCGCCTACGTGTTCCTGAGCCCGTACGTGCTGCTTTACGGCACCATTGCCGCGCCGGGGCCGTATTTGATCGAGAATCTGAAGGTCGACGCCGTCTCGGTCGCCACCAACAACATGTATACCAGCGCTTTTCGCGGGTTCGGCTCGGCCCAGGCCTGCGTCGCCTACGAACAGCAAATGGACGAGATCGCCAAGACCCTCGGCATCGACCGGCTCGAACTGCGCCGCCGCAACTACCTCAAGACCGGCGAGCCGACCGCCACCGGCTTTCCGCCGCCGAGCGCGATCTGGACCGAACGCTGCGCCGATCTCGCCTGGCAGGCGCTGGGCGAAAAAACCAAGGCCAAGGGCGCGGTGCGCATCGGCCGCGGCCTTGCCGCCTACCAGCAGAGCTACGGCCGCCTCACGTTCCTGCACGACACCTCGGAAGGCTGGGTCGGGGTCGAGGTCGACGGCACCGTCGTGGTTCGCTCCGGCGTCACCGACATCGGCGCCGGTCAGGTTTCGGCGCTGGCCCAGATCGCGGTCGAAATTCTCGGCGTCACGCTCGACAACGTGGTCGTTTACAACAGCGACTCGGCGGTGACGCCGCTCGCCGGCACGACCACGGCGACCCGCGCCCTCTACATGACCGGCAATGCCGTGCGGGTGGCGGCCGAGGCGGTGCGCAATCGCCTCGCCGCGCGCGCCGCCAAAGCCTTCGGGGTCGCGGCCGAGGACGTGGTGCTGGCCGACAACAAGGTTACCGCCGCGAGCCGGTCCGACAAGTCCATGGGCTTCGCCGAACTGGTGCGGTTGTGCGCCTCGGAAGGCATCCAACGCTCCGAACTGGCGATTTTCCGGGCGCCTTTCACCGACCGGCTGGATCCGGTCACCGGCCAGGGGCAGGCCTATCCCGACTTTACCTACGGGGCGCATGCGATCGAGGTTGCCGTCGACACCGAAACCGGCGAGGTCAGCGTGCTCAAAAGCGTCGCCTGCCACGACGTCGGCCAATGCATCAACCCCGCCGCGGTCGAAGGCCAGATCGAGGGCGGCGCGGCGCAGGGCCAGGGCTACGCCCTCTCCGAGGAAATGATCTACCGCGACGGCCGGCTGATGACGCCGTCCTTCAGCGAATACCTGATCCCGACCGCCATGGACGTGCCGGTGGTCAAGTCGATCATCCTGGAATCGCGGAGCGGCCTTGGCCCGTTCGGCGCCAAGGGGATCGGCGAGCCGGCGCTGACCCCGGTCGCGCCCGCGATCGCCAACGCGGTCGCCGACGCCATCGGCCAAAGGATTTTCGATCTGCCGATCACGCCCGAAAAAATCGTGCGGGCGCTGAACGGTATCTAGCTTGCCGTAAAAGGTGCCGGCGGCGCCTGACGAACGAAATCCCGCCGAAGAGCGATCCACTTGAACGCGTCAACCAGAGGAGGACTTCATGATTGCCCGTAGAAGGTTGTTAATTCTGTCAGCCGCGGCCGCAGCCGGCGCCCTCGCCCTGCCCACCGGTTCCTACGCCCAACAAAAGACCATCAAGATCGGGTTCATCGGCCCGCTCAGCGGCGGCAATGCCCACCACGGGCTCGCCGCGCGCAATGGCTACCAGCTCGCGGTGCGCCAAGCCAACGCCGCCAACCTGCCGTTCAAGATCGAGCCGGTCATTCTCGACGACGCATCCGATCCGCCGACCGGCGTCAATGCGGCGACCAAGCTGGTGAACGACCCCGCCGTGGTCGCCGCCATCGGCCACTGGAACAGCCCGGTCGCGCTGGCGACCACCCCGGTGTTCAACCGCTCCGGCGTGCCGTTTATCGTCTGGGGCGCCATCAGCCCGCGCGTCACCGAACAGAACCTGCCCTTCGTCACCCGGGTCACGCCGACGCTGACCGCCGAAAACGCTCCCCTCGCCGAAACGATCGCCAAGAATCTGAATGTTAAGACCCTGGTGATCGTGTCCGATACCAGCGACTACGGCAAGCAGAACACCGTCTCGTTCACCGATCTGTTTGGCAAAGCCGGCGGCAAAATCGTCGCCGCCGACGCGGCCCCGGTCGGCACCACCGATTTCCGCCCGATGCTGACCAAGCTCAAGGCCGCCAACGCCCAAGGGCTCTACTTCGGCGGGGTCGTCACCGAGGCCGGCATCGTGCGCAAGCAGATGA
Source organism: Rhodospirillales bacterium (assembly GCA_016872535.1). Classification (NCBI taxonomy): domain Bacteria; kingdom Pseudomonadati; phylum Pseudomonadota; class Alphaproteobacteria; order Rhodospirillales; species Rhodospirillales bacterium. The sequence goes on from VGZQ01000005.1 coordinate 48,747, forward strand.
AGGAAGTCGGCATGAACGTTCCGATGTACGGCATTTCCGGCATCTATGATCCGAAGGTGATCGAGATCGCCGGCGACGCCGCGGAAGGCACCATCGCCGGCGTGCGCGAGGCGCAGAAAAACCCGAAACACGACGCCATGATCAAGGCCTACGAAGCGGAGAAGTTCGCCGAGCCGCATTCGCACTATACGGCGTTCGCCTACGACGCGATCGGCATCCTGCTCGACGTGATGAAAAAGCACGGCACCACGGACAAAGCGGCGATCGCCAAGGCCGTCCGCGCCATCAAATACGACGGCGTGCTGGGCACGACCACGTTCGATTCCAACGGCCAGACCGAGGTGTCGGTCGCCATTTCGCTCTACGTCGTCAAGGGCGGAAAGTGGACGAAGATGTGACCGGCGATCATCGCTAGACGACGTCGGACGCGCTACAGTCCCGGGCGCGGGCCCTCGCCCGCGCCCGGGAAAATGTTGAATCCGAACGGGAGTTTCCGGTGGAACAGGTCATCCAACAGATCGTCAACTGGCTCGCGCTCGGCGCCATTTACGCGCTGCTCGCCATCGGTTTCAGCCTGCTGTTCGGGGTGCTCAACGTCATTCAGTTTTCCCACGGCGACGTCGGCCTGGTGGCGCCGTTCGTCGCCATCGCCTGCCTGTCGGCGGCGTCGGCGCTGGTGCCCGGGGCCGGCCTGTTCGTCGCCGTCCTGATCTCGATACTCGCCGTCGGAGTCCTCGGCATCCTGCTCGACCGGGTCATGATCCGACGATTCCGCACCGCGCCGCCGATGATGGCGCTGGTCGCCACCGTCGCGCTCGGCATCGTGCTGCGCGAACTGATCCGGCTGGTGTATCCGGACGGCTCGAACCCCCATCCCTTTCCGGTGCTGATCGAAGGCAACGCGGCCGTCATCGGCGGCGTGAACGTCTCGTGGCTGGTGGTGTCGATGCTGGCCGTGACCGTGCTGATGGTCGCGGCGCTGACCCTCTTTCTCCATCGCACCACCCTCGGCATGCATATCCGCGCCGTGTCGCAGGACCTCGACATGGCGCGCATGCTCGCCATCAACCCCAACCGCATTTTCCAGGCGACGTTCTTCATCGCCTCGGCGACCGGCGCCGTCGCCGGGGTTTTTTACGCCAGTTACATCGGCCTGATGCGGTTCGATCTCGGCATCATCGCCGGGCTGCTCGGCTTTTCGGCGGCGGTGATCGGCGGCCTCGGCAACATGACCGGCGCCATCGTCGGCAGCCTGGTGCTGGCCGCGCTCGACACCCTGGTCCAGGCGGTGATGCCCGACGGCACCGCCTACCGCCTGGTGGTCGCCTTCCTGCTGGTGCTCGTGGTTCTCGTCTTCCGCCCCGCCGGGCTGCTCGGCCGGACGGTCCCGGAAAAAGTGTGACCCCCCATGCGCGCGCAACTCCTCGTCGCCGCCGTCAGCCTCGGAATCGCCGCGTTCCTGTGGGCGTTCATGGTGGCCAACGACCCGTTCCTGGTGGCGATCCTGCTGGCCGCCCTCGGCGTCGTCTTCTGGGCGCTGGAACGTTTTCCGCGACTTGAAACCGCGGTGATCGACTCGTTCCGCCAGGCGCGCTGGACCGCGTCCGCCGTCTGGCTGGCGATCGTCCTGCTGTTTCCGTTCCTGTTCGGCCAGAACGCCTACTACTCGCACCTGCTGGTGCTCTCGCTGATCTATTCGGTGCTCGGCATCGCCCTCAACTTCCAACTCGGTTCCGCCAACATTCCCAATTTCGCGACCGGCGCCACCTACGGCATCGGCGCCTATTGCTCGGCCCTGCTCGCGCTCAATTGGGGCTGGAGCTTCTGGCTGACGCTGCCGGTCGCGGCCTTCGCGGCGACCGTGTTCGGGTTCGTCCTCGGCCTGCCGTCCATGCGCACGCGCGACGCGTATCTCGCGCTGGTGACCATCGCCTGCGGCGTCATCATCCATCAGCTGCTCAACAATTTCGAATGGACCGGCGGCGCCCAGGGATTGATCGGCATTCCGGCGCCGAGCCTGTTCGGCTACAGCTTCGCCCAGCCGCTGAGGATTTTCGGCTTCACCCTGCCGTTCCAGGTCCACTTCTACTACCTGTCGCTGGCGCTGCTGGCGCTCGCCGTCGTCGTCGCCAACCGGCTCCACCATTCGCGCATCGGGCTCGCGTGGAACGCGCTCCGCGCCGACGAGGTGGCGGCGCGCTCGGTCGGCATCAACGTCGTCTGGTACAAGGTGCTGGCGTTCGCGGTCGACGCCTTCCTGGCCGCGTTCGCCGGCGTCGTTTACGCCTTCTACATCAGCTACATCTCGCCCGATAATTTCACCTTCCTGGTGTCGGTGACCTTGATGACCATGGTCATCGTCGGCGGCATGGACAACATCGTCGGCGTGATCGTCGGCGCCTTCCTGCTCACCCTGCTGCCGGAAAAACTGCGCGCCTATTCCGACTATCGCCTGCTGTTCTACGGCGTGGTGGTGATCGCCTTCCTGATGATCCGTCCCCAGGGGCTGCTGCCGCAGCGGCTGCGCAATTACGAGATCAGGTGATGAGCGGCGCGCTGTTGTCCATCCGGGAACTGACCATCCGGTTCGGCGGCCTCGTCGCCCTCGACCGGGTCGACATCGAGGTCGAGCGCGGCGAGATCGTCGCCGTGATCGGCCCCAACGGCGCCGGCAAGTCGACCCTGTTCAACGTCGTCACCGGCATCTACAGGCCGACCGAGGGGCATATCCGATTCGACGGCGACGACATTACCGGCTGGCCGACCCACGATATCGTCGCCCGCGGCGTCGCGCGCACGTTCCAGGCGAGCCGGTTGTTTTCGGACCTGTCGGTGCTCGACAACGTGGTCATCGGCCTGCACACCCGCACCGTCACCTCGGTGATCGAGGCGTTGCTGCTGCCGTCGCGTTCGCGCCGCGAATTGGCCCGCGCCGCCGAGATCGCGACCGGGCTCTTGAAACGGGTCGGCGGGGATTTGTACGACCAGCGTTTCCGCTACGCCCGCGAACTGGCCCAGGCCGACCGGCGGCGGCTCGAGATCGCGCGCGCGCTGGCGTCCGAACCCAAGTTGCTGCTGCTCGACGAGCCGACCGCCGGCATGGACGACCGCGACACCGACGCGCTGATCGCCGACATCCGCAAGGTGAAAAGCGAAAGCCCGGACCTGACCATTATCGTGGTCGAACACGACATGCGGCTGGTGGCGACGCTGCCCGGCCGGGTGGTGGTGTTCGACTACGGCCGCAAGATCGCGGACGCGCCGTTCGCCGAGGTCCGGCAGAACCGCCGCGTCCAGGAAGCCTATCTCGGGAGCGCGCAGCCGTGAGCGTCGAACTGGCCGGAGTTTCGACCAATTACGGTTCGGTGCCGATGCTGCGCGAGATCGATCTCCGCGTCGGCGAGGGCGAGATCGTCTGCGTGCTCGGCCCCAACGGCGCGGGCAAGACCACCCTGTTCAAGGTTTTCGCCGGCCTGATCGCGCCGGTCGCGGGGACCGCGCGTGTCATGAACGCCGACGTCGCCCGGACCGGCACCGAGCGCATTCCCCGCCTCGGCGTCGGCTTCGTGCCGGAAGGCCGGCGGCTGTTTCCGCAGCTGACGGTCGCCGAGAACATCCGGCTCGGCTACGACGCGGTGCGGCCGGGCGGCGGCGACCTCGACGAACGGCTGGCGGCGGTCGGGCGGATTTTCCCGCGCGTCGCCGAACGGCTCGGCCAGATGGCGGGAACGCTCTCGGGCGGCGAGCAATCGATGGTGGCGCTGGCGCGCGCGCTGATCGGCCGGCCCAGGCTCGTGATCATGGACGAGCCCTCGCTCGGGCTTTCGCCCAAGCTGATCCGGGAGTATTTCGAGGTGCTGCGGACGGTCCACCGCGAGGGCACCACGGTGCTGCTGATCGAGCAGAACGCGGAAATGGCGCTCCGCGTCGCCGCCCGCGGCTACGTGCTGGCGCGCGGCAGGATCGTCGCCGCCGACCATTGCGAGGCGCTGCGCGCCTCCAGCGTGGTGCGCAATCTGTATTTCAGTTGACGGGCGCGTTCGCCGCCGAGCGAAAGCCCTGCAAGCGCTCGAAGTGCGGGGCTTGCCCTCCGGGGGATCGCTTCGAGCTCCGCTAGGGCATGTCCCGATTAAACGAAATCGTCACCCCCGCGCCAGCGGGGGTCCAGGATTTTGAAAAAACTGGATTCCCGCATTCGCGGGAATGACAGAATGGAGATATCGAGTCGGGATCGACTCTAAAGCAAAACGGCCTGGGGTATCCCAGGCCGTCTCGCCGGGAGACCGTCAGCCCGCTTTCTTTTCCCGGCCGAGGACGTATTCGCGAAGGGCGCGGTTGATGTTCGTTTGGTAGCCCCGGCCGCCGCGGGTATGGCGCTTGAACCATGCCACCACGTCGGCGTCCAGACGAAGCGTGAGCTGCCGCTTGACCGGCCGGTAGAACTTGCCCCGCTCCGCGGTTTTCCAGAATGCCTCGTCCGTCGGCGGAATGTCGGAATAGTCGATCGCTTCGTCGGACAAGGCCGCAAGGGCCTTCAGCCTGACCTTCTGCTTCCTGGTCAGCGGCGGGGGCCGCGCCGGATCGAAGTCAACGGTGACGATGCCTTTCTTCCTCATAGCGTCTCCTTTCCTGGCGCGTCGCGCCGAGATGATGCGGACCGACACGGTTCCATCCGGGTCCTCGCGGAAGGTATGGGCGACGAGCACGACTACCGCGCCCTCGATCAAGCCGACCGTCCGCCAGCGCTCCTCGCCGTCCTCGATCCGGTCCTGTTCGCTCATCGCGAAGGGATCGGAAAACACGCGCAGGGCGGTTTCGAAGCCGATGCCGTGCTTGCGCCGGTTGCTCCGGTCCTTATTCGGGTCCCACGACCAGCGCAATGTTGGCTCCGTGTAACTACAGAAATATAGCTACGAACGCGGAGGGCGTCAACCGTTTCGACCGAACCCCGCCGGTTATCCACGGCCGCGTGACGCAGGTCAGGATCAACGCAACGAAGGGAGCGTGAACGATGAAGAACTTCATTCAGAACGGCGACACGATCTCGGTGACGGCGCCTGCCGGCGGAATTGCCTCGGGCCAGGGCATCGTCGTCGGCAGCCTGTTCGGCGTCGCCGCCAAGGCGGCGGCCGAAGGCGAGAGCGTCGAGATCGCGACGACCGGCGTTTACGAGCTGCCCAAGGCGCCGGCGACCGTGATCGCGCAAGGCGCGCGCGTCGCCTGGGACGACGCGGCGAAGCAGGTGGTGCTGCCCGGCGCGGGGCTGTATCCTATCGGCGTCGCCGTCCTGGCCGTCGGCAACGGCGCTACCACGGTGCGCGTCAGGCTGGATGGCATCGCCACTGCAGCCGCATGAGCCAGAAATCTAGCGCTCGTGTAAAGCCGTAGGAATCAAGATGCGACTGACATTCATCTTGTCAGGCGCTTCTCCACCCAGCGCCAGCGCTTGTACGCGATCTCCATTGAGCGCTTATAGGCAACATTGGTCCGCATAAAGTTAAAGTCTCCTTCGGCGGCCTTTGCTGCATATAGCTTGTCGGCTACGAGATCAGACAATATGAAGCGGCACCGCGTCGTCGCAAAGTTGGATAACCAATCGGTATACTGCGCTTCGAGGCTGAGCCCTTTACCGAAGCGCTCGGCGTGATCTTCAAGTTTTGGATCATTCAAAATCGATTGACAAAGTAACGCCCACAACAAATTCCTAGCACGTTGCACATAGGCGTATTTGTTCGCGCCCTTGTCGACGATGTCGTTGACGAGGCGGCGCAACCGAAACTGAATCTTGTAACAGAGGATAATCTTTCGGGAATCAGCCTTCAACCGGTTTTGGTTGAACACCTGATTATAAATACGGTCGTCCTCAAAGACCTCGCGAAATCGCGAGAACTTATCAATTTCACCATCGCTGGCCAAATACGTTCGCGCGAGGCGAGCTAGTTCAACCGCTTTGTATTGTGTGATTCCTTGTTCCTCTAGGTCTTCATCGCTAAGGCCCTCGAAAGCTCGCTCCTGCCGTTCATAGTAGACCCCAAGGTCATCCCGGAATTTGTCCTGCAATTCGAGCTGGATCATATCGTTCGCGTGCAGATTCCATGGATCGACAGGATTTTGCCGGTTGTTGTTGATCGTGACGGTGGTCACGAATTCCGGCGTTGCGTCGGTAATAATCCTGCACAAAACATGGATTTTCTCTAATTCCGCTCGCCGTTCTGCCAACCTGTTATTTCCCTCGTTTGCCTTTAAGAACCTTGCAATTGTTGTCACGGTCTGAGCGCCATTCAGTAAGCGCGGTTCGGTGATCTTGAATTGACCATCAACTGCGCTCAAGGCTTCCGCAAAAAGTGTTACACCATTGTGGTTAAAGGCGAAGGCATCTGCATTTTCCGTATCGTCCAAAACGATACGCTTGATCGATTGCTGAATGGATCGATTTACCGCTTTGTCCTCTGGCAGCGCAGCCCGGATGTTCCGTTCAAAGAAACGTGGGCCCATTTCACGGTACATGTCCTGGAGATCGACCAATCGAATGAATCCAATGGTCATCGCCTCTCCGCTCGGCCCGGAGCGGGTCACAGTTTTATCCAGATCGACTGGATATGTGTGCGTCTTCCGGAGGTGAGTCGTGGAACCGACCTTGCGTGTCCGCGCCGAACGAAATTCGATCACCATCGTGATCGGGCGGCCAAAATGCTGATCGATGAGATATTTCTTGTTTTCTAGATCTTCGCGGAGCTTATCCAGCACCTGACTGCGCTCGGCCTCTGCCGGATCGCCTGTAAACACAAAATGAATAAAAACGCGATCGATCACGGCCTCGTTTTCGATGAGGCAACTCTTGATCTGCTGCAGAAGCTGATTTTGATGTTGATCCTGGCTCCGAGCGCCAAAAATGCGCTCAATGCCCACCTCCGTGAGCCGATTGAACGACTGCTTAAATTGAGCGTGGGAGTCCGAATACTTGAATTGGAAGAGATAGAGGTTGCGCTTCTCGTTGTCGAAATGAAAGCCATCCACTCCGTAATCATTCCCTCCGAAGGCCACCTGCGGTATCACATGACCGCGACCTAACCCAAACTCTTGTTCCAGATAGAGAAGACCAAAGTAGTCGTTGCGAACCCCTCCGCAGGAAGCCCTCAAATCGGAATAAGCTTGGTCGATTGCGCGATCAGTAATCATCATTGTCTAGCCCCCGTATGGATTCTTTGATTTCCCAATCGGCCACCCAATAACCTGCCTTCAGCAGCGGTTGGACTGCACAACGTGTCTGCCTTCAATGCGCTCTTGACTTACTGATCTTGGCGGGGGTCACACGCTCAATTCGCCATTTTCGCACTTCGACGGCAATGGCATTAAGATCGGCGTGCATAGCATGATCGACCTCGGGAAACACCCGTGCAAGCTCGGTCATCATTTGCGCGTCGTCGGGACCGGGCGGCTTGGCGAACGTGTTGCGCGTCGTGGCGAGAAGCTCGATCCCCTTCTCCACACGCCCGAGCAGTTCGCCGACGCCGGGCGGCACGTCGATCCGGTCGCCACCGCCCATGAAGCCGTGGAGGAACCCGTCGTGCAGTTCCTCGACGCGCAGGTTAGCGGCATCATGCAAGCTCTCCCGCATGTCCAAGCGCCCGACCTTCTGCAGCTTCACGCCGGGCGATCCGTCCTGGAACTTGGCCATGCGGTTCCACAGGCCGAGCATGGTCTGGAAGAAATCGTTCGCTTCGCGCTCGCTCTCGAACTCGGGCAAGCCGCCGGGCCAAAGGCCCTGGATGGTGGCGATGGGCGAAGCCTTGAGCGAAGGGCTGACGATCTCGCCCCAGAATCGCATGCGCACGACGTGGAAAGGCTTCGAGCAGCCGTGCCGTTCCAGGAAGCGTCGCATGGCTGCGTCGCCGACGTAGGGCAGGTTCGGTTTCTTCATGGCGCCCATCCCCGAAATTCATTCCCAAATGATGCCACCCGCCGTCATCAGGCACATTGGTTTTGTTGACACAGTGTTGACATGGCTCCGAACGGCGTTGGAGCCCGCAAAAGCAAAACGCCGCTAAGTCTTTGACTTAGCGGCGTTTATCTGGTTGCGGGGAGAGGATTTGAACCTCTGACCTTCAGGTTATGAGCCTGACGAGCTACCGGGCTGCTCCACCCCGCGATGATTTCGTATGTCGGGCTGGGTCGCCCGGCTTTATCGGCTTGCCTCGCTCGCGCTCGGCGGGGCTGCTCCACCCCGCGATAAATCCTGGATTTTCAAAATGGAAAACGGGAGTGCGCAACAAGCGAAAAGGTCACTGGCCTAGGGAAGAGATATTTTGTTTTGCTTCGCGCCGCTTCCGTGCCGCTACGCGTCGCCGTCGTTTTTTAAGACCTGGCAGCGACCTACTCTTCCGCGTCTTAAGACGCAGTACCATCGGCGCGGAGGGGTTTCACGGCCGAGTTCGGGATGGATCGGGTGGGGCACCCTCGCTATAGCCACCAGGTCGTAAAAAACGAAGACGAAGAATCCGCGAAACGCGGACGCCGGCGCAAACGTAAGCAAGCGCATACTCGAAATCCTCGGTTCCGCGCGGCGCGCCCTTCGGGACGCCGCGCGAAACGCGCAGGAATTGAGGCTCTCAAGCCAAACGAGCGATTAGGACCGGTTAGCTCAACGCGTTGCCGCGCTTACACATCCGGCCTATCAACGTGGTGGTCTACCACGGCTCTTCGGGGAAACCTGGTTTCGAGGGGGGCTTCCCGCTTAGATGCGTTCAGCGGTTATCCCGTCCGTACATAGCTACCCTGCACTGCCGCTGGCGCGACAACAGGTCCACCAGAGGTACGTCCATCCCGGTCCTCTCGTACTAGGGACAGCTCCTCTCAAGTTTCCGACACCCACGGCAGATAGGGACCGAACTGTCTCGCGACGTTCTAAACCCAGCTCACGTACCACTTTAATTGGCGAACAGCCAAACCCTTGGGACCTGCTCCAGCCCCAGGATGTGATGAGCCGACATCGAGGTGCCAAACGATTCCGTCGATATGGACTCTTGGGAATCATCAGCCTGTTATCCCCGGCGTACCTTTTATCCGTTGAGCGATGGCCCTTCCACGCAGAACCACCGGATCACTATGGCCGACTTTCGTCTCTGCTCGACGTGTCAGTCTCGCAGTCAGGCGGGCTTATGCCATTGCACTCAACAGCTGATTTCCGACCAGCTTGAGCCCACCATCGCGCGCCTCCGTTACTCTTTGGGAGGCGACCGCCCCAGTCAAACTACCCGCCATGCAGGGTCCCGGACCGGGATAAACCGATCTCGGTTAGATATCAGAGAACCAAAGGGTGGTATTTCACATTGCGGCTCCGTCCGAGCTAGCGCCCGAACTTCATCGCCTCCCACCTATTCTACACATCAGTCCCCTAATACCACTGCAAAGCTGTAGTAAAGGTGCACGGGGTCTTTCCGTCTAACCGCGGGAACTCCGCATCTTCACGGAGAATTCAATTTCGCTGAGCCGATGTTGGAGACAGTGGGGAAGTCGTTACGCCATTCGTGCAGGTCGGAACTTACCCGACAAGGAATTTCGCTACCTTAGGACCGTTATAGTTACGGCCGCCGTTTACCGGGGCTTCGATTCAAGGCTTGCACCTCTCCTCTTAACCTTCCGGCACCGGGCAGGCGTCAGACCCTATACGTCGTCATCGAGACTTCGCAGAGCCCTGTGTTTTTAGTAAACAGTCGCCACCCCCTGGCTTGTGCCCCCCCAAAACGGTTGCCCGCCTTGGGGGCCCTCTTCTTCCGAAGTTACGAGGGCAATTTGCCGAGTTCCTTCAACATCGTTCTCTCAAGCGCCTCGGTATTCTCAACCAGTCCACCTGTGTCGGTTTGGGGTACGGTCTATGCCGGGGTTATTTCCTGGGACCTCCAGGCCGCCAGGGCAATCCGATAAGCCCTGACGACGTTCGAGGTCCGTCACACCCGGCTGGCCCTGGAATATTAACCAGGTTCCCATCGACTACGCCTCTCGGCCTCGCCTTAGGGACCGGCTCACCCTCAGCGGATTAACCGTGCTGAGGAACCCTTGGACTTTCGGCGGGAGAGTTTCTCGCTCTCCTTGTCGCTACTCATGTCAGCATTCGCACTTCCGATATCTCCAGCGCGCCTCGCGACGCGCCTTCACAGACTTACGGAACGCTCCGCTACCACGTCATCTTGCGATGACATCCGCAGCTTCGGTGCATGGCTTGAGCCCCGTTACATTTTCGGCGCGGGACGGCTTAACTAGACCAGTGAGCTGTTACGCTTTCTTTAAAGGATGGCTGCTTCTAAGCCAACCTCCTGGCTGTCTTGGCCTTCCCACATCCTTTACCACTTAGCCATGACTTGGGGACCTTAGCTGGCGGTCTGGGATCTTTCCCTCTCGTCCCGGGACCTTAGCACCCCGGGGCTGCCTGCCGTGTAGCGCTCATCGGTATTCGGAGTTCGGTTAGGTTTGGTAGATCTGTAGGATCCCCTAGCCCATCCGGTGCTCTACCCCCGATGGCGTTCGCACGACGCTCTACCTAAATAGATTTCGCGGAGAACCAGCTATTTCCGAGTTTGATTGGCCTTTCACCCCTAGCCACAAGTCATCCCCGTCTTTTTCAACAGACGTGGGTTCGGTCCTCCAGTGGGTGTTACCCCACCTTCAACCTGCTCATGGCTAGATCACTCGGGTTCGGGTCTAATCCTACGAACTGAACGCCCTATTCAGACTCGCTTTCGCTGCGCCTACACCTACCGGTTTAAGCTTGCTCGTAAGATTAAGTCGCTGACCCATTATACAAAAGGTACGCCGTCAGGAGCCGAAGCTCCCTCCGACTGCTTGTAGGCATTCGGTTTCAGGTCTATTTCATTCCCCTCTCGGGGTGCTTTTCACCTTTCCCTCACGGTACTTGTTCACTATCGGTCATCGAGGAGTACTTAGGCTTGGAGGGGGGTCCCCCCATCTTCAGACAGGATTGCACGTGTCCCGCCTTACTCAAGGACGCATGTTCTTTCTACCCGTACGGGGCTATCACCCACTCAGGCCCGTCTTTCCAAACGGTTCCGGTTCTTAAACATACGCCACTGGCCTGGTCCGCCTTCGCTCGCCACTACTGACGGAGTCTCGGTTTGATGTCCTTTCCACCAGGTACTTTGATGTTTCAGTTCCCTGGGTTTGCTCCCCGCACCTATGGATTCGGTGCGGGATGACGCAATAAGCGCCGGGTTGCCCCATTCGGATATCTCCGGATCAAAGGTTGCTCTCACCTCCCCGGAGCTTTTCGCAGAGTGCCACGTCCTTCATCGCCTCTCGATGCCAAGGCATCCACCAAATGCCCTTCTCATGCTTGAGAGCCTCAATCCTTGCGCACGGGGTTGACCCGTCCGCCCGGATTATCGGCTTGCTCGCTCGCCGCGCGCACACTTTTCGATCGTTGCCGATCGTGAAGATATGCCTCGCGGCGACCGCGTTTGTGCCAGCGTCTTCGAGATTCGATGTCTGCATTGCGCGGCCGAAGCCATGCTCCGCAAACGCCAAAGTTTCTCGAAGACTCTTCTTCCCCCGACAGAACGATTTGCATCGCCCCACCGGAGGCCAGTTGACCTATTCACCTGTCCAAGAACCCTAATAAGCTAACGAATACCCGCATCCGCTTGGCCAAACGATCCACGCAATTGGTGGCCACGAAATTGGTGGAGCCAGACGGAGTCGAACCCCCGGCCGGCCTCGCCGGCCTGTCTTTATTCTTCGCCGGTTCGATCGCGCTCGGCTCTGGTGGAGCCGACCGGAATCGAACCGGTGGCCTCCTGCTTGCAAAGCAGGCGCTCTCCCAACTGAGCTACGGCCCCCCTAGAGACGCCCAGTCATCGCCTCTTCCCGGCCCGGGAAAACGTGGTGGGCCAGGGAAGATTTGAACTTCCGACCTCACGCTTATCAAGCGCGCGCTCTAACCAACTGAGCTACTGGCCCGGAATCGGGTCGGCTCAATCTCGATCATCATACGGTCAGGAAGGGATGCGAAGGCGGCGACCCCGCGATACACGCGAGACGCCCGCTTGGTTTTGGACCCGGGTGCGAACACCCGGGTTTCTCTGAAAGGAGGTGATCCAGCCGCAGGTTCCCCTACGGCTACCTTGTTACGACTTCACCCCAGTCGCTGACCTTACCGTGGCCGGCTGCGTCCTTGCGGTTCGCGCACCGTCTTAAGGTAAAGCCAACTCCCATGGTGTGACGGGCGGTGTGTACAAGGCCCGGGAACGTATTCACCGCGGCGTGCTGATCCGCGATTACTAGCGATTCCGACTTCATGCACTCGAGTTGCAGAGTGCAATCCGAACTGA